>NZ_CAWPRC010000169.1:0-31445 GCF_963890165.1 Aliivibrio sp. SR45-2
GGGTGATGGGAGTTTTTTGATAAATAATAAGCCGTTAAAACATTGGGTAATGAAGAGGAGAATACCCTTGCTTCATGGCGTCTACCATTTTAAGCATGACAGGCAATGCATGCTTAAAGAAAACCTCATAGCCCTCACATAAAACGTTATGATCTTCACCGTTGTTGGTTTTACTGACTCGATTTTTTGGGCAGCCGCCGTTACATAATGGCTTAAAATCACAACGTAGACATTTTTGGCTCAAAGAATCGTGTTTATTTTGCCCAAATTGTATTTGCTGTGGTGAGTTAACCATTTTGGATAGCGACGCATTATCATGGTGAATATTGCCAATTTTGTATTCGTCGTATCCGTAGTGATCACAACTGAACACTTCCCCATTAGATTCCATCATCAATTGCTGGCCACAAGTATCGGCGTGGTGACACATCTGGCTTTGTTGTCCCATTAAAATCATTAAGCAGTTTTCAAAGAATTGAACATAGGTTTTACCTATGTCGTTGGCTGCCCACTCATCAAAGATATCACACAGAAACTGTCCCCATTGTTTACCTGATAAGGTCCAATCGTAATCAAATCGGCGATCCATCTCATGATCAATACAAGGTTGGAATTGAAGGTAGGTGCTGCCATTATCTTTCAAAAATCGATAAATGGTTTTTCCATATTGATAACTTTTGTTGTTAATCACGGTGAGAGTATTGAACTTTACATTATGATCTTTTAAATGGCGCATACCACGTAAAGTTCGCTCAAACGAAGAGTTACCTGATTTATCGATTCGAGCAATATCATTAATAAGTTGAGGGCCATCAATACTGATCCCAACCATGAAATGATTATCTGCAAAAAAGGCGGCCCAACGATCATTAATTAAGGTGCCATTGGTTTGAATTGTATTTTGAATTGGCGTATTTGATGGTTGTTGCTGTTGTAATCGAAGCGCTGATTGATAAAAATCCAAACCTTTCATCATTGGTTCACCACCATGCCAAATAAAATCAATCACGGGAGTTTCTTTGGGTTGAGATGCCATGTGATTTACGATCATGCTCTCTAAAGTTTCGTTATTCATGCCTGGTTTTTTTTTGTCTTCATTTTTGAGGTAATAGCAATAGTGGCAATCTAAATTGCATTTTGCACTTTCAGATTTGATGAACAAACTGTAAGGCGTTGTGGCGGAGATAGTCGATGTAGACATCAAGTGTATTACCTCGTTGTTTAGGTATGATAAGTGGGCATTATTAATTTAATGAATTATATAATGACAGTCGAATTGCATTTATTAATAGCGATTATTCATTCTTACAATTGTCCTTATTTATTAAGAGCCTGTAGTCTAAATTGGTCTTTATTATTTGAGGTCCAACGATGAAAAAAGCGATCATAGCAACGGTAATAGCAAGCACTTTGTTGAGCAGCACAATCGTGTTTGCCGATGAGTTAACGCCAATTAACCCTCAAGAGGAGTTGGCGTATAATTTAGGGTTGCAAGCCTTTATTTATGGTGCAGGGCCATTGACGGTTGCTCAAGTAAGAGCGGCTTCTACGAATGTAAAAACACCAATGGATAATGGGGCAGCACCTTTAAATATGATGGGGAAAACCCTCAGACTTGCAGGGCCTGAAGACAGAGTCGTCCCCACAGTTAATAACGATACGCTTTATTCACAATCACATATTAATCTTAATGACACAGGCCCATTGGTGATTGAAATTCCACCGACAAATAACCGTTATTTTATTGTTCAATTGCTTGATGATTATTCTGAAGCGGTTGGCAATCTAATTGAAGATAATGTGGGTAAAAAAGGAGGTAAATACCTTCTTGTAAATAAAGGGTGGAAAGGCATAGAAGGCGGGATTCCTGCAGGTATTGATGGCATTCTTGAATCAAGAACGCCATTGGTTTGGTACATTCAACGGACGGGTGTTTCTGGTAGTAAAGATTTAAATACGGCATTAAAAGTGCACGATGGTTTTATTAATTACCCACTCTCTGAACTTGGACAAACACATCAACCGGTTAAATTAACTCACGCAAAAACAGGTATATCTCCGGTTCCTCGTCCTCAAGGATTAGCATGGTTCAGGTTAATCGATCATGAATTACGTACAAACCCAATTGCTGCAGATGCTGCAATCGTCGATCAGTTTAAATATATTGGTATCGGAGGGGATAAACCGTTTAATCCGGATAACTTAACGGCTGAACAGAAAAAAGGTCTACTTCGAGCATTAAATGCTGCGCCTCAAATTATTCAATATGCGAGTCGTGATTTAGGAACTAAAAATAACGGTTGGGCAATGATGTTTGAAGGAGGTAAATATGGGAATGATTACCTAAGTCGAGCGAGCATCAATTTTCGAGCCGCAGGGTTAAACACCAAAGAGCGTGCGTTGTATCCGAATCGTTATACCGACTCAAAAGATCACCCGTTATCGGGACAAAATAACTACCGCATGACAATGCCTGCAGATGCACCTGCAAAAGCGTTTTGGTCATTAACGATGTATGACGCAAAAAATCTTTTTATGATACCAAATAGTATCGATCGCTACTCAGTATCAACGAATCGTAAAGATGAACTGACATACAACAAAGATGGTTCATTAACCGTGTGTATTCAAAACAATAAGCCGACAGACGCAAGTTGTAATTGGTTACCGGCACCAAAGGATGACTTCTATTTACACATGCGTTTATATGAACCAACACAAGCGGTATTAAATAATACATACGCGCTCCCTCAAGTAATAAAACAGTAAGTTATTTGTCTTTTAAAAGAGCGCACTGATTGAGTTCAGTGTGCTTTTTTATTTGTTAACACGAGAGTTCTGAATGAAACCCACGCACCGATTAACGTTATTAAGTTCGGCTTTGTTATTGGCTTTTCAAGCGAATGCAGCAGGAACACTAATTCAAGAAATGAGTAAAATGACCGTCAGTACAGCTGGTGCAGGCAGTGCGGTATTGGCAGATAATGCCTCGGTAGCTTATTCAAATCCTGCCGGTATGAGTTACATTGAAGGTGATGCATTGAGTGTGAATGCGGCAGTAATGGATCTTGGTATTAATTATGATGATGCGAATGATCCGCAAAACAGCAGTGATAATGCGGGTGGTCTTCAACCTTATGGTTCTCTGTATTACGTCCATCAGCTTAACAATGATATCCATTTAGGAATGAGCGTGTCCGCACAAGGAGGCAGCGCATTGGATTATGGAACCTCTTATGCGGGGGCTCTGAGTTTAAATGATCTTAGATTATCCGTGATTCAATTGAACCCAAGTGTGTCTTATCAAGTAAATAATAAGCTATCTATTGGTGGTGGATTACAAATTGACTACGCTAGTTTTGAAGAGAGCTTGCTATATGGGCAGGGTAATATTGAAACCGACAGTTGGACATTGGGATATAACCTTGGTGTTATGTATCAGATCGATAACCATAACCGTTTGGGTATCGCGTATCGTTCTCGTATGAACCATGATTTGACGGGAGAAATGAGCACTGAATCAATGATTGTTCATAGACCAAGTCACCCAAAAGTCCCTCTTCCTATTCCAGCGATGTCCGGTCAAGCGGGCTTAAACGTTCTTAATCCTCGTCAACTTGAAATATCAGGTTTGCATCAATTGAGCCAGCCACTCAGTGTCGTCTGGAGCTTAGGTTTTGAGCAATGGAGTGATAATGAATCAACCACCGTTTCTATTAATGACGGTAACCACATTCAACAAATAGAACGTAATTTTGATGATGTATGGACAGGATCTGTTGGTGCTCGTTATCAATTAACACCAAAATTACGCTTGGAGTCGGGTATTGGTTATGCAACGTCACCGTTAGATGATCCTAAATCTCAAGGTGCTGATTTACCAGTAGATACTCAACACAGATACAGCATCGGTGCGACTTATCAGTGGACAAAAGACACGTCCTTCAATACCTATTACAGTTATGTGGATTATGGTGATCCTGAAATCAATAATAGCGGTATGATGGGGAAATTCGATAATTCTAATCAGTTTATCGGCATTACGATGAATATGGCGTTTAAATAAGCTGATCTCTATCATTCATTTAAATTAATAATGAAAAACAGCGAATCATAAGTTTATCTTCAGCGAATCTTAAGTTTGATATGAAACACTCATGTCACTCTTAAAGGTTCTGAAGGTATGTTCATTTTGTCTACTTTGATTTCAAAAATTAAAAACAATTCTATTACGATGAATATGGTGTCATTAATCACCATCGTCTCACTTTACTTTGCGGTTGTTTTTAACTATCCAATTAATGAAAAGATTTATCTTTTGTCTCAAGGGCAATCTATTTTTCTTTTCTTAACACCTGCGATTTTGACGTGTGCCTTTATTATTATTTTTTCGGTATTTGCTTTTCCTTATGTATTTAAAGGCATCGTTACCCTTCTTCTTTTAACTTCTGCGATGGCGTTCTATGCCGCGTTGCAATACAACACGATGTTTGATTATGCGATGGTAGAGAATATTTTTGAAACCAATGTCGGTGAGGCTACATCGTATTTGAGCAGCGCTTCTGTTCTTTATTTTATTCTTTTTGGTGTCGTTCCAACTTTATTGTTGCTTAAAGTGAAAGTGGTACGTCATGCATCATGGTCAAAAGAATTGTTTCACCGTGCGTTACTCGTCAGTCTTGCGATTATTGGTCTGTTATCTATCTCAGTTGTTTATTTTAAAGATTATGCGTCGATTGGTCGTAATAACTCTTACCTTAATAAAATGATTAATCCAGCCGATGCTTTTAATACGGTCAAATATTTAAATAATACGTATTTTACCGCTCCGATGGAGTACAAAAAATTAGGTGAAGATGCGGCACTTATTCCTGCTAAAAATGGTAAGCCTACATTAATGTTTTTGATTGTGGGTGAGACCGCTCGTGCACAAAACAATACGTATAATGGCTATGAAAGAGAAACGAATCCTTATACAAAAGATCTTGGTTTAATTGCCTTTCAAAATGTATCTTCGTGTGGAACCGCGACCGCATTGTCTCTTCCATGTATGTTTTCGAATATGCCCCGCACAAGTTACAACAGAGAGCGCGCAAACAGCCAAGATAATGCGTTAGATATTTTAAGTCATGCAGGCGTAAAATCGGTCTGGATTGATAACGATGGGGGAGATAAAGTCGTCGCGAAGAACATTGAGAAAAAGATGATCACTGATCATTCTGATCCTAAGTTATGTGATGGGTTAAGCTGCTACGATGAGATTTTATTTAAAGGTCTTGATGAGCGCATTGCGGCAACAGAAGGTGACCAACTCATTGCTCTTCACACGATAGGCAGTCACGGTCCGACGTACTGGAAAAGATACCCAGAAGATATGGCGGTATTCAGTCCTGCGTGTAATCGAAGTGACATAGAAAACTGCAGTGATGAAGAGATCACGAATGTATACGATAATACGTTAGTGTATACCGATTACATCATTGCAAAAGCGATTAAAAAGCTAGAAACCTACTCAGATAAATACAATGTTGTATTGTTGTATATCTCAGACCACGGCGAGTCATTAGGTGAGAATGGATTATATCTACATGGCGCGCCTTATATGATTGCGCCAAAAGAACAAACTCAAGTACCTTGGTATATTTGGATGAGTGACGATTATGCAACTCAAAAAGGCATCGATAAAGCGAGTGTGATTGAGAAAGCGGCAACCGGAGAATATTCGCATGATAATTTATTCCACACTTTGCTTGGTTTGTATGGCGTAACCACGAAAGCAAAAGACAATGCATTGGATATTATGGTGAATTAACCATAAAACAAAAATTGCCATGATGTGGCACTAATACAGAAAAAGAGGGGAATCATGAGAATGGTAACCCTCTTTTTTTGTTACTATAATTCACTAATACATAAGGTGGTAAAAAACATGAATATATTGCTGATTGAAGATTCTGAACATTTACGTCGTAGTCTCGTTGTCGGGTTAAGTAATTTAGGCTTTACGATGGATGAGACTGGAGATGGCTCAAAAGGATTATCAATGGCAATCACGAATGACTATGACTTTATTATTCTTGATCTTATGTTACCTAATGTAGATGGTATTACTCTGTTAAAAAGCATCCGCAAGATGGGAAATGACGTAAAGGTGATTATTCTATCGGCAAAATCGTTACCAGAAGATCGAGTTGAAGGGCTACTTTCTGGAGCGGATGATTATTTAGTTAAACCTTTTTCTTTTGATGAACTTCATGCTCGTATTTTAACCGTAGGGCGAAGAGGCATTGTAAAAAATAGTGATGATGACGTGAACCTTGCAGGATTCCGGCTCGATCTGGCTAAGAAAGAATTTGAATTTGAAGGAACCTTGGTTGAATTAACGAAAAATGAATACAAAATTATAGAGTGTTTGTTTTTATCAAAGAACCAAGTCATGACCACTGAAAACATCAGTAATTATGTGGTGGGCTCGTTCGATTCTTTATCTAAAAATACGATAGAGTCTCACTTATCGTCAGTACGAAAAAAAGTAAAGCTTCTTGGTGGCGAAGTGCCGATCAAAAATAAACGTGGTTTTGGCTATTACTTGGATAGAAACGAATGTACTCAATAAAAAGCAGATTAGTTAATGCCTTAACCGTGATCATCGGTGCTATTTTATTAGTGGTCTTTTTATCATTGGACTTCATTCTTGATGCTTGGGTTGATAAGCAATTTGATGAAGCATTAATTGAAAAATCCAATTATTTTAAATCACTTATCGAAGTCGAAAGTGATGAGATTGAATTTGAATACCATAAAGGGTTCATGCCTCAATTTGAACGAAAAGAAGATGCCGAATTTTTTCAGATTTGGTCAGATAATAAGACGTTTGCTAAATCCGAATCCTTGGCTTTTTTTAATGATGCCGATCTTAAATATAAAGACGTCCCCACGCATGAGAGTCGAATTTTTAAATTGAAGTTGCCCGATGGAAGTATGGGGAAAGCCATATCGGCGCGTTTTCAACCTCAGTTGTCCTCTGAGATGGATCCTAACGATATTAAGTACATTGGGACCATGCACCTCACGTTGGCGATATCGAATCAAAAAGTAACGAATATCCTTTTGTTTGCGGATTTATCTCTTTTGTTTGTTTTTCTCACCACCATATTTGGGATGAGAATGGTGATTATTAACGTTGTTGATAGAGAGTTAGAGTCACTGTCCCTTTTGAATAAAGAAATTTCAGAGCTCGATGCTAATGCAATTCAAATTAAAGATAATCCGAAAGAAAGCCAAGAAATTGCACCGATAAGGCGTGAATTGAACCGATACCTTGATTTAAATGCAAAAATCATTGCAAATGAAAAGCGTTTGTCTTCAGACATTGCTCATGAATTAAAAACCCCAATCGCGGAGTTAATTAGCTTAAGCGAAATGAATATTCGTTTTCCTGATGATATTCGGATTTCGGCCACTTATAAGGAAGATGTTCTTTCGATTTCGAATAACATGAAAAATATTGTGAACCAGTTAATGATGCTAAATCAAAGTGGGTCTAAGAGTTTTTCGTTAACACAGCAATCAGTGCAGCCTTATCCCGTTGTTGAGATGGTAATGAGTGAATTGGCCTTTAAATATCCAGAAATTAAAGATCGGGTGTTATTAACATCGCCGTCTCATTTACCGGCCGTACATGCCGATAAGTTTTGTATGGAAGTGATCATTAAAAATTTACTTGATAATGCATTGTTTTACAGTACAAAAGGAAGTTCAATTTCTGTGTCTTTGTGCGTAGATCATAGCCAAAATAATGTTGTATTATGTCTCTCTAATCACTCAGGAATCGCATTAACCCAAGAAAATATAGATCATTTATTACAACCTCTTTATCAGGTGGACCGTTCTCGAACTAACACCGAGCGACATGGGTTAGGTTTGTCTATTGTTAAAAATTTATGCGAGATAAATTCATTCTCTCTAGAAACGACATATAAAACAGAAACGAATGAAATATCATTTACGGTGAGTTTCCCTTTAATTCCAGTAAAGATATAAATCGCTCGAAATATAAATATACGCGGCTATTTGATTAATTAGCCGCGTATATTTACGTTTAGATCTTAAATTTATAGGTGATCCATGTTTGTTCATCAGTACTGCCAGTAAAGAGAATCACGTTACTTTTATCTATTTTATACCCCACATTAAGCTCAGCATAAAAATCTCTAAACTCTTCTCCATTTAATCCATATTGATACTGTGGTGAGGCGAGAATGAAAAATTTGTCGTTAATATTATATTTTGCGTATATTTGGGTATTAATAAGGTTGGTGTCTTTATATAGATGATTGGATTCCCATGATTTTCCATAGGTTATTCCAGCATAGAGTTTTAATTTCTTATTAATAGGGATAACTTGCAGTAAACCAACCGTCGCATAATTTGAACTAAGGCCATCAATATGGTCGTCTTTACCGGAATCAATATAAATGCCAGTGCCTGTTTTTTTATTGGGAACAAAAATACGAGCGCGATAGGTTTCAAAGTTATTTGTTCCTTCTATTTTTCCCATTGCTGCCCAATTATGTTGACCGACAGAGAATTGCAGTGAGCCTCCAAGCCCTTTATCTCCGGCTTTAATATCGCCGCCAGTGTAAACTGACATAGGATCAGACATATCAACGTCATCGTGATTTTGGACGGTCTCTTTTGCATTTGAGTAGAAGGGGGTGAGTGAGATAAGAAAAAAAGAAAGAGTGATGTATTTCATTAGAATCCTTAGCTTTAATAAGACAGATAAGAAAAGAGGAGCGGTTATGCTCCTCTTTGGGTTGTACTACGCTTATTTCACTGAGTTATCCGACATTCCAATGCCACCTGATTTTTGACGTGGTGGGAAGGCTTTCAGAGATTGCTTATATTCAACAATCGATTTTTGTATGGTTGGAACGATCCATGAGCGCTCTTTCATCCATAAGAACCAGCCATTGGTATCTATGCTTCGTTCAAATGGGTCGGCTTTAATATCAAGAATAATACCAAGCGGCCATGCTTTTGCAGGTTCAGTCCATTCCGTTTTCGTTTTTAAATGAACTTTCCAGTCATCGACACGAACGGCATTTAAATCTTGCTCGTTATAGAAGAAAAACTCGTGGCGTTTACTCGGTCCTTTTTTGGTTAACATGTCCATTTGATTATAACCGTCTAAATGCACTTTATAATTGGTATCGCCAATCTTAGCGCCTTCTAATAGGTCTTTTTTCACCGTCGTATCGCCCGTTGCTGCCGCCATTAGGGTTGGCAGCCAATCTTCAGAAGTCATAAATCCGCTGGTGTACTCGCCTTGAGGAATGTGTCCAGGCCAACTAATCAGCATAGGTACTCTAAACGCGCCATCCCATGTTGTTCCTTTTTGACCACGGAACTCTGCACTTCCCGCCATTGGCCAGTGATCAAGGTTAATACCATTATCAGCAGTAAACATAATGATGGTATTGTCGGTCTCTCCAAGGGCATCAAGCTTATTCAGTAAGACACCAATTTGGTCATCCAACTCTTTTAAGGCATCGAAGTATTCGGTGTGACCACTTGCTCCTAAATACTCGTCTTTTACGTGTATTTGTTGATGCATTCGTGATGGGTTGAACCACATAAAGAACGGCTTATCTGGTGTTTTCGCTTCATGCTTGTCTAACCAATCTGTTGAGAATTTAACGAATTCGTCATCGATGGTTTTCATACGCTCAGATCCAAGAGATCCTTTATCTTCTATACGTTGCTTTCCGATTTCACCCCAGCGAGGTTGTACTGTTTTATCGTACTTATTGGTTGCAAAGCTGTGCACCATATTACGAGGTCGACCAACAAAGTTTGGATCTTTAGGGAAATTAGGTTGTTCTGGCATTTCCATTACATTGAGGTGATACAAGAACCCGTAGAATTCATCAAAGCCATGTACCGTAGGCAAGAATTTATTGCGATCACCTAGGTGACTTTTTCCGACATGAATAGTGTCATATCCTTTTGCTTTTAACATTGTTGCAAGCGTAGGGTCTTCTTTCTGTAAGCCAATGTTTGAGCCTGGTTGACCTACCGTCGTTAACCCCGTTCTGAATGGGTATTGCCCCGTAATAAACGCGCTTCGACCTGCGGTTGAACTGCCTTGTGCGTAATAATCACTGACCATCATGCCACGCTTGGCAATTCGGTCTATATTAGGGGTTTCAATGGCCCCTAAACCACGGTGATAAGCTGAAATGTCCATAGGGCTAACATCATCTACCATTATGGTAATGATGTTAGGTTGGGTTTGAGCCGCATGAGCGCCAAAGGACGTAACCGCGAGGGCTAGTGCTGTTTTTGCGATGGTTTTTGTTTTCATGTCAAAGTACCTGTAAATAGAAAGCGGTTAAGGCAGAAAGTAATGAACTCGATAGTCGTTAACTCTATTTCATTGGATTGATAGGTGGCACTGTCCACGTCATATCGAGAATGTCTTGTGATGGAATATATAAACGTGTAATTGCATAGAAATTGCCTTTTGATGTTGGTAGCCAATTTGCAATGTCTTTACTGTTACTGGGTTTTTTATGAGACAACATTAAGTCAAAAGAGCCGTCTTTGTTTTTCTGAATCGGCGTTTGATCATTAATATTAAAACGATGTATTTGGTTACCGATTAACATTTTAGTTTTTGCGTCGTACACGGTGACAGACCAAAATGAATCTACTGGAGGCGCAGTGGCAAAATGCATGGTGTATTGAGTGTCACCAGATAACAATTTGCCTTTTGAATCCGTGTAGGTAATTGGATACATGGCTTCTTTCGCGCCTTGCCCGCCTAAATACGGGTGTGATATCAACGAACGAAGTGCATTATCGTCGCCGAATTGGTCAAGAACAAAAGAGTAATACCAACCATCTTTCATTTTTAGGGTGACGGGGTTTGAGCTTTGAGCGGCGACTATTTGTTGGCCATCTTTAACGGCTTTTTCAAGTTGAACTTTCATTGCTGGCGTCAGTCTTGAGCGGTCAAACCCATCGTTAGTTAAACCAATTTTTTTGAATTGGCCTAATAAGGCTTGCTGACGTTCAGGGAGCGGATTAGCTTTTAAGCCAGCACCAAGCTCTTCATAAAAACGAAGTGGGTCGTCGGCTTTTCCTACTCTAGGAGACAATGCAGGCGAAATGAAGGTACTTGTATCATGCGATAAGTATTTACTTAGTGGTGTCAACGTATATTGGTCTTGTATTGCATGAACAGCAGGATAGTCTTTTTCACCAAATACTTGGGTGCGACCCCATAACCAGACTTTTGTTGTGGGCGCTTTTATTACCGTCATACCTTTAGGGGCTTCACCCTGCCAATTGGGTGGCACTATCATGACTTCTTTGGCCGATTCTCCCGTTGCTCGTGTACCCACATATTTAAATAAGTTGTGCCACATATCAAACATATCGATGACAAAGTAGCGATCTTTTACCGTAGGAGTTGATAAGATCATTGGTTCATCTGACACGTCAACAATGGCACTTGAATATAAGGTGTCGCGATTTGCTGTTGGCATGTCTGTATCTTGATCGGTTGGAAGGCGACGAGCATGACCAAAATGATTTAAAGGAGCTCGGTAACTGGTGTCATTTTGAGGTTGAGACATATCAGTATATTGACGGGAAATTTGTTCCATACGTACGAGGGTTGAGCCCCATAAATACGCATTTGTAGCCAATAAATAGCTTTCTTGAGCAAGCCATGTGATTGCTTGATCGTGTTGGATTTGCACTGAGGGAGTCGGTGGGGGGGATGTTAATTCTTGAGCATGAATACTGAGGGAACTCATTAAAACGGTAGCAACAATGGTTGATGTAATTTGTTTTTTAAACATAAACGACTCCTTCGAATGATAGAAGCAGCTTACGTTTTTTGGTTAAAAATTGTGTCTATACTCTCTATAGGTATTTTTAATAGAGATGGGATATGTTTCTAAAACAACGGATTAAAGAGTATTTAATATTCGCTTGGTTTCTTTTATTAGCCATTCCGTAAGGGGTTGCTTTCTATTTTTTTGGTGACAGAAAAAAGCAATTTTACGTTGATAATCTTCCGGCACAAATTCGTGAGGAATCGCTAAGAAACGAAAATCATCACCGATCGAGTTTTGAAGAGATCGTGGCATGATGCCGACATACTCGCTTTCTTTCATTAAGTTGGTCATTAAAGCAACATCGCTGGTTCTTAAATTAATTTTCTTCTTCAATTTAAAATGACGAATCAACTGCTCCGCTTTAGAGGGGCCGGTCACTCCAGGGATAATACAAATCGAGATAGGATAAGGAATAAGGTTTTCAATGGTAGCTTCTGTCATTGGGTGATCGTGACGAACCACAAAGGCAAAGGTATCACCGCCAACTTCTTGCTCCATTAATGTTTTGTTGGTCTCCATCGGTAAATAAGTAATACCAAAGTGCTGGTGAGAGTTGATCTCAAGTTTTTTTGGGGTATTTATACTCCAATGAGAGCATTGAACTGTAAGATCAGGAGCCAATAACGTTAATTGCTTAACTAATTGAGTGCCTAATGTTGATACGAGTGGTGGAGAGAGTAAGAGGTGCAACTCGCCGTCGAGCTGAGAGATATCCCACTCTGTATTATCACGATATAAGACATCAATCTGCGTCAAAATATCAGGTAGGGTTGATAGTATATGAGCGCATTTTACCGTGGGTATTAGGTTGTTTTTATCACGAATAAATAAGGGGTCATCAAATTGGTCCCGTAATTTCTTGAGCATAATGCTGATGGTTGGTTGGCTTAAATTCATTCGCTTTGCCGCCAATATAGTTTGTCTTTCTTCATTTAGAATGATAAGCAGCTTAAGTAAATTGAGATCTTTATTGTGCATGATGCGTCCTTAGTGCCGTTTATTTTTCTTTTATAATGTGAAATAAATATAACGATAAACGTCTGAATGTTCATCATTTATACACTATAATCGGGACCAACATAATAAAAATACAATTAATGGATAAAGGAAAAACGGATGAAAAAGTGGTTGTTATTGCTCAATAGCTTAATCTTTTCTTTTGGTGTGAATGCGACAGATACATGGAAAGAAGTAGAACAAAAAGCCAAAGGACAAACGGTATACTTTCATGCTTGGGGAGGAAGCCAAGAAATAAATAACTACCTTCGTTGGGCAGATAAAGAGTTGCAACGTGACTACGGAGTGACACTAAAACACGTTAAAGTTGCTGATATTGCAGAAAGTACGTCTCGTCTTATTGCCGAAAAAACCGTAGGTAAAAATGAAGGTGGCAGTGTTGATATGGTATGGATTAATGGTGAAAACTTTAAATCTATGAAAAACAGTCAATTGCTTTTTGGTCCATTTGTTGATCGTTTACCAAGTTGGAAATACGTAGATAAATCGTTGCCAATAGACAGTGATTTTTCTGAGCCAACATTAGGATTAGAAGCGCCATGGGGTGTTGGTCAATTAGTTTTTATTCATGATAAAGCGACATTAAATAACCCGCCACAGTCTTTTTCTGAGTTATTAAGTTACAGTAAGGCATTTCCTAATCGAATTACTTATCCTAAACCTCCTGAATTTCATGGCACGAGCTTTTTAAAAGCACTGCTAATTGAATTGACCAATAATAATCCTCAATTAATGAAACCAGTGGAAAATGCTAATTTTGCCGAGGTAACAAAACCGCTATGGGCATATCTTGATGAATTACATCAAACGGCATGGCGTAAAGGAAAGCAATTTCCATCAGGCAGCGCACAGTCAATTCAACTGCTTGATGATGGGCAGATAGATCTCGCGATCACATTCAATCCAAATGAAGTCTTTTCAGCTCAAGCTAATGGTAAATTAGTGGAAACGACGGAAGCTTATGCAATGGAAGCGGGGGCATTGTCTAATATTCATTTCCTAGCAATACCATGGAATGCATCCGCAAAAGAGGGAGCACAAGTGGCGATTAACTTTTTACTAAGCCCTAAAGCACAATCTCGTAAAGGTGATTTAAGTATTTGGGGAGATCCATCAGTATTAGAATCTCAGTATTTAATGGGGTCAGCAAAAAATACGACGTTATTTAAATCATTAGCTGAGCCACACCCAAGCTGGCAAGTGGCGCTAGAAAAAGAATGGTTAGTACGTTACGGTAATTGAATTCACTATATTATGATTTAAATGGGCCGTATTTGGTAGTAATACCGAATACGGCCTATTTTTTTGTGACACAGAAAAACTTAAAATAATAAGTTGAATTCTTAAAATAGAGACGATTTATGTATATTTTTTGGGATTTGTCCTATTGATTTTTTAGTTTATTTGAAAGTTTATTTTAATGATTTAACTTTTAGTTAAATCTAATTTAGAAATATTTTTATATAATTAATTTATATTGTAAGTAATAAATTACAACCTTATTAAGTAAATGCTTATATATAACAGTTAATTATATTAATAATGTCATTTTAATTTCCCATAAAGTTCTATAGAATCATTTTAGTCTAGGCACTTTTATTTATATCCATATTTTAAATGCTATGGGTGTTAAAAAAATAAAATATTACCCTTAAGCTAGGTAGAGGATTAGTTCATTTTTATGAAGAATTTATTTGAGCAAATTTTAAAAAAATACAGAATGAAAAGCGGAATTACTCAAGAGTTTATGGTCGATTTATTGAGTAATAATTCATCCAATTTGAAAAAATTAGACAATGTGACTTTTAGTCGATGGGAGAGAGGGATCACTATCCCACCATTCAGGAAACAAATTGAGATATATCGATTACTTGGGGTTGATCCAATTGATGAGATAATAGAACTTGATATAGATTTACCACAAATAGAGGGTGAAGATTATGTCATTACTGACTATTACACGGACTCAGTTAATGAGTTTTATTCTTATTGCCTCAATCGTACGAACATTGATGAGGCAATCAATTTTATTGGTGAAATTGAATTAATCAAAGATGGTGATGTATATATCAGTAGATTATTTGATTCATTTAAATTAGATAGAGAAGAGCACGTTATCCAAATGATGATAGAAAAATTTAATGCGGAAATTATTATTTGTAAGTATAAAAAAAGAATAATTGCTCATTCTATTACTCTTGATATTGAACCTGATTTCATTAAAGATCTGGTAAGTAACAGTATTGATCTATCTAATATAGAGTCATACTCTGGAAGCAATCCGTTTGTGATCTCATTTCATGCTTCAACACTTACTACATTAAAGTTTATCATTGGGAATGTGTTGAATAAATTTTTAGATATTCCTAATCTTGAATCTAAATTATATATGGCATCATTTGAGAAAAATATACATAAGTTATTTGTTAAACTTAAATCCAAAGTTAAATATAATGAAATTTATAACGGAAAAAACCAGAAGATTTCTGAGTTAACAAAATTTGACATTAATAGTTCAAGAGAAGCATTGTATTTCCTTGTGGGCTTTAGAAGAAAAGAATATGAAAAATAATATTTTAATAGTCGATGATATTGAATTCTCAAGAAAAGTAATTTCTTACATAATAAGAAAGAAATTTAATGATGACGTAAATATTATAGAAGCAAATAATAGCCACGATGTAGAGAAAATACTTAAAAGTAACGTAATAATTAACGGAATTATTACCGATATAATCATGCCTGATGGAAATGGATTTGATTTAATTAACATACTCTCTACGAATAACCATAGAATCCCTATTGTGATCGTATCGTCTGTGAAAATGAGCATACTTGAAAAAATCATGAATCTGGCTGAAGTAAGCGGTGTGAATATTATTAATTCATACAAAAAGCCAATATCATCCGAAGACATTATAAAATCAGTTGAGAGCTTTATTTTCCATCAACGAAAATCTGAAGATAATGATCTTAATGAAGAAAGACAAACTGCTTTAGTTGAATTGTTTTATCAACCTCAAATCAATACAAAAGATAAGGTTATGATTGGTGCCGAAGCCTTTATTCAATGGAAGAATAAAGAAGACAGTTCAGTGTCTAAGAATGTCTTTATGCCTAAAATTGATGATATGAAAAAGCTATTAAACTTCATGAGGTTATCAGTGTTGATGCTCTTTGATGAAGTGTATGCTTATTTTCATGATATGGGTGAAAATTTTAAAGTAAATTTAAAAATCCCATTGAAGATCATTTGTGATGATGAATTTATCGAATCTATTTCCAGTAAAAAAGAACGAATTCCTTTTAATAAGATAGTTTTTGTTATTGATTGTCACGATAAGATCAAAGATGACGTTAAATTAATCGATAATACGAATAAGTTAAAAAATATTGGCATTGGAATCGCGATAAATTTTTGTAAACAATGTGATAAAAATTATATTTCAGATACATTTAAGAAAATGTCCCTATCAGGCGTAACGATAGAACAGAATGTACCTAACTCTGATGTACTACATATACGTAACAGTTTATCTATAAATGATAATGACCTTATTATTTATGATGTCGATAATAATGAAATTAAAAATAGTTTGATTGAACAAGGATTAAAATATCAACAGGGCAATTATTTATCACCATTAATGAACCCGATAGATATCAATAAATGGATTAAGAACTATGAATCAGAGACTTCAGGAATTTAATGTTAAAGAGTTTGAAAATGGAACATGCACTAGAAACCAAACATCGGACGCTTTATTTTTTAAAACGATGATAAAAGAAAGCATTGAAAATGAACTCAATTCTGCTGAGTATGAAAAAATTCAAGATACTATTCATGCAATTAAAGGTATATCAAGTTATGCAGGATTAAACAGGATGCATGAAATATGCATTAGACTAGAGAATTATCATCAAGTGATGACGTTTGATTTGATAAAAACCACCTTAAATAAGGAGTATGAAAGTATTTTAAAGGATAAAAATTTTATTATTTGAATTCGTATTCTAAAAGCATGATTATTATCATGCTTTTTTTATACGTCTTTATTTATTTTATTTTCTATCTTATCCTAAATTTCATGTCTATCCATATGAATATTTATATAAATTTAGTTGTACCTAAACCGTTTGAATGAGCTCTGAATTGTGATGACTGTAATACTTTATGGTTATATTTGTTGTTTTTGTTTTGGGTGTAAGTGTGACATTGCTCGTATCTATTTGTTAAATAAGATGAAAGTCATCATGTTGGCACTTTTATCTTTATATTAAAAAAATATGCCTTATTCATTTTTATGCCAAATTATTATGATGTTTTCACTTTATTGATACATTGATTCCAAAGTTAATCAGTGCCAATGAATATACATAGCAAAAAAGTAAATGTTTATTTCTTTGTAAGTGGAAAATTTTAATATTAAGGTTATCAAATGCTAACTAAGCTTGTTGTTCGTTCTCAAATGGCTTTCGAAAATTTCAAAAATGATCAACGTGGTGTGACTGCGATTGAATATGCAATTATTGGTGTTTCTATTTCAGCAATCGTTTTGTTGATGTTTAATGGTACACTTAAAGATGCTTTAGTAGGCGCTATGGGTACTATCTCAAGTAACATTGATTCTGCTAATGTAAAAAGTTAATAATTATTAAGTGAACATTTTTTTAATAATATGGTGGTTTTTATTAGCCGCCATTTCTTATTTTATATGCTATCAAGATGTTACGAAACGAATAATATCAAATCGAGCATGTATGCTTGTTTTCATAATTTGCATAATGATTGGCGTTGTTACTGATAATTATGAAAATATATTCTATCCAGCGATAATATTTATTACTGGATTTGTTCTTTTTTCATTCAATATAATTGCAGCAGGGGACATTAAACTCGCTGCTGCTTTTTCCATTGCAGTTAACCCAAAATACCAACTATTAGTAATTACTATTATTCTACTGTTTGGAGGGATTATTGCATTGGGTCAATTGGCTTGGAAAAAATGTAAGACTAATGAAAAAATAGATGGTGTTCCTTATGGTGTTCCTATTTGTATAGGCTATTTATTTGGTATTGCAGCATCAATTTAAGGTAAAAGATGAAAGTTAAATTAATAATTGTACTTGCTGTAATGACTATTTTATTTGGTTTATATGGCTTAGGGGAAAGCTTGTCTTTGTTTACTCCTCAGAAAATACAGCCCGCTAAAGAAGTGAAAATCAAAGTGTGGCGTCTAAAAAAAGATGTCAACATGAGTGAAGAGATTAGTCGTCATATGTTGGCATTAGAGCTAATGCCAGAGCAAAAAGCGAATGCTCTGAGTTTTTCTGAAGATGTGACGTTAGATTTAATCCCAGGGACCGTCTTTAAAAGTGAACTTAAAAAAGGCACTTATATTTCAATGAGCGATTTAATCACGCCAGAAGAAGATGGTTATATTGATTATGTTATTGCTCCAGAACGAATTCCTTTCCCAATTACGGTTGACCCTTCATCTATTACTGGTGGAGTGATTCGAAGTGGAACGATTGTTGATATTCTTGCTTTGACGTCTCCTCAGAATATGAACAATTCTACCCGTAATGTAAAAAAATCGGTTTCAATTACCCCCATCTTTACTGGGGTAAAAGTCCTGCAAGTGAAGCGTTCAGTCATAAAAGGCAATCGCAATGATGTTGAAACCGAAGTGATTAGCTTAATTCTTGAATTAACCCGTGAGCAAGCAACCAAGTTGATTGTCGCTAAAAAAATTGCAGATATAGAAGTGTATAAATCAACAGGAAAGTATGATTCTAGCGATTTACAAGCAGATGCTGGGGATATATTAAAAGATTTTAATGCGATTACTGAATATCGCGCGAATGAAGTGGTTATTAAATAGGATGAATGGAATGTGGAATAAAAGCTACCAAACTATAATTACATTAAGTTTATTCATGATGTCTTTTTCTAGCCATGCTGTGGGTATTATTAACATGTCGGAGGGAGGAGCAAAAACAATATCAGTAGAGCAAGATATTTCTTCTGTTTTTCTCTCTGATCCTAAAATTGCCGATTACCAAGTGATTGATAAACGAAAAATTGTTATTTATGGAAAGAGTATTGGCAGCAGTTCTGTGCTTATTTTTGGTGAGAAAGGGAATACACTTTCAAATAAAAAAATAATGGTTAACAAAAGCTTGGCCACTATTCAGCAATATATTTCAGTGAAATACCCAGATACTGTGGTTGATATATTCAATGTCGGTGAGCAAGTCGTTTTGAATGGTACAGTCTCAACGGAACAAGAAAAAGATGAGATTAACGGTATTGTTGGTGAATTATTAGAGAAAAGCAGAAAAGATTTCCAGTTTGAACAAGACATGGAAGATCAAGATTATGAAATACAGTTTATGGAGCGTCATGAATACGAAGGCGTTGTTAATAATATTGTTGTAGCGACGACGAAACAAGTAAATGTAAAAATATCGATTGCTGAAGTATCCCAATCTTTTCTTGAGCAAATCGGTATTCAATATGGAACGAGTGCAAGTGTACCGGGTGTGTTTGTGCAACCGCTGACCAGTTTTAGCTCTTCGGATATCATGTCTGTTATTACTGCAATCGGAAATGACTCTGTTGGTCAAATATTAGCCGAGCCTAATTTGTCTGTTATCTCCGGGGAAAGTGCGAGCTTTTTAGTGGGGGGAGAGTTACCGGTTGTAACGACGGTTAATAACAGTACCAATGTGGTTTATAAAGAGTTTGGTGTTCGACTCGAGCTCATGGCTAAGGTAAAGAAAGACGATAAAATAACGCTTTCTTTGGTTCCTGAAGTGAGTTCGTTAGACACCCAATATGAAAATGACTCTTACAATTTACCCGCGTTAAAAACGCGTCGTGCGCGTACGACCGTTGAGTTGGGTGATGGACAAAGCTTTGTTTTAGGTGGATTACTTAACTCTGAAGATAAAGAAAGTTTACAAAAAGTCCCATTCATTGGTGATATTCCAATTCTTGGCGCGTTATTTCGTAATTCTGTAACACAACGAAATAAGACTGAATTGATCATTGTTGCGACGGTTAATTTAGTTCAACCAATCCATCCTTCTCAAATACAACTGCCAATGATGAAAAAAACGACTACATTGAGCCGATTTTTTGCTCTAGAGGATTCTTATATTACGGCCAGCGATAAATGGGCAAAAGAGTTATTAGCAACAGGAGGATTTAAGAAATGATTAATTGGAAATATGCGTTGTTCTTACCGTTGGTATTCATGATTGGTTGCGTCGAGAAAGTAAATGAGCGTTATGGCCCTGAGATTGAAATCTTCCCGGTCACATTTTCCATCTCATTATCTAAATCAGACGATTCAGACGAGAAACTGTCGGCGTTTTTTACCGATCATTCGAAAGATATATTGAACTATGGATTAGAGATTCGATGGTTTAATACTGTTGGGGAAAAATGGGCTAATGACATCCGTAAAGATCTTCTTATTCGTGGTGTTAACCGTGATTTAATTACAGTCAGTCATAATGAGAAGAAAGTGTCTCATTTTGATCTTAAGTTAACGTTGATAAAGCCTAAAGTTGAAGTTTCGTCTTGTGAGTATGCAAAGATTGGTGGCATCGGTAATCAAGCTAGTGGCTGTTTTGTTGAAAACGCGCGTTGGGCATCCATGGTGAACCCTCAAAAAATGCTATTAGACACCAAAAAATCAGTAGCAGAGGGGAATGAGTAAAATGTTTGATTTAGCGAATTCAATGAAAATACAAATCAATGAAGAAAAAAAATTATCATTAATCTTATTCTACCAAACGGAAAGGTTCCGAGAATTAATGGAAGAAGTTTTCCGTTTTGAAGGTGTAACTGCTCCTGTTGTATTTAAATACAGTGATGAGGCTATTCGTGATAACGCTCAAGAGTTTACCGATCATATTATTATGATTGAACTTAATGAGAGCGATAATATAACGCAAGACATCGAACAAATTAGTCACCAATTACCGAACAGTGCCTCTGTCATTGTGATTGGTAGTGAAAATTCCATATCGACAATTCGAGACTTGAGGGCGATGGGGTATTACTATTTATTTTGGCCTATTACTAAGCTGGAATTGATTGATTTTATCCGAGGCGTTAATGATAACCTCACAAGAAACAATACGTTAAGTAAGAGTCGCCAAGCAAAAAAAATTATTGTTTTAGGCTCGAAAGGGGGCGTTGGTACCTCGATGCTTACGGCAGAGCTTAGTAAAGAGTTATCAGAAAAACGTAATAGTTCCTGCATTGTTATCGATCATAATTTTAGCGGTGGCAATCTTGATATTATGTTGGGTGTTAAACAATTTACTAGGAAAAAATTACCTCAAGGTATGCTTATTGCAAATTTGGATGCTCAATATGCGATGGGAATGACAACGAAAGTAAATGAAATGCTCTCTTTGTTGTCGATTGAGTCAGATAATTTATCGGTTGAAGAGCTTAAAGAATACATCCATGTATTATCGACTCAGCTTGCGACTGAAACGAACTTTATTATTGAAGATCTTTCTGGCTCAGCAAGTGAGAAAATCGGTTTTTTGACTAAAGAACAAGACATTGATGTTGTAGTTCTGGTTATTGACCAAACGGTGTCGAGTTTACGA
The DNA here is from genome assembly GCF_963890165.1 of Aliivibrio sp. SR45-2. NCBI lineage: Bacteria > Pseudomonadati > Pseudomonadota > Gammaproteobacteria > Vibrionales > Vibrionaceae > Aliivibrio > Aliivibrio sp. SR45-2. The sequence goes on from NZ_CAWPRC010000169.1 coordinate 21,567, forward strand.
GAAGCTTCAAGAGTATTAAGCGTAGTAAAAGAGAAAAAACTAGAAATGCGCTTTATTATCGTTGTGAATAATACGAAACCAGAAAAATATTCCACGGTAGATTTAAAAGATATCAAAAAACACATTGATAGAAGCGTTGATGTTATTTGTCCATTTGAGCCAAAAATAGGGTCAGCGTTACTGCATGGAGAAAGTATTCATTCAAAAAATATGCTTATAAGTCAGAGTTTTAATGATGTTACTGCACTTTTGCTCGGTGAAACGGTTAAGAAACCGAGTTTACTTAAACGCTTAACGCAGAGAATGAAATAATGAATCAGAATAAATTAATTTATATCGAAATTCGTAATCAGATCTTTGAAGCATTAGAAGCTGAAGCGGTTAACTCTTTATCTAAAGAGCAGTTAAGTAAGCAACTCAGTGGGGCGATTGATTTGCTGATCGAACGTCGAGAGTGGTCAGTGAGTACCATGATCCGTGCCGAGTTTGTAACTAGCCTTGTGGATGAACTGCAAGGGCTTGGGCCATTACAGGTGCTAATGGAAGATGAATCGATCAGTGACATTATGATTAATGGTCATAATCAAATATTCATTGAACGTAATGGATTAGTCGAAGTTGCTCCAGTCAGTTTTATTGATGAAGAGCAACTTATACATATTGCCAAACGTATTGCATCTCAAGTGGGGCGCCGTGTTGATGATTCTTCACCAACGTGTGACGCCCGCTTACAAGATGGCAGTCGAGTTAATATAGTGATACCTCCAATTGCTATTGATGGCACATCAATGTCAATTCGTAAGTTTAAAAAAGACAGTATTGGATTGGACAAACTGACTGAATTTGGGGCGCTTAGTCCAGAAATGGCTCAGATCCTTATGATTGCCTCGCGCTGTCGTTTGAATATCTTAATTTCTGGTGGTACAGGCTCAGGTAAAACCACCATGTTGAATGCGCTTTCTCAATTTATATCGGAAAAAGAACGCATTATTACTATTGAAGATGCCGCGGAATTAAAATTACTTCAACCCCATGTGGTGCGATTAGAAACTCGAAATTCAGGAATTGAAGGCACTGGCGCAATTACGCAGCGTGATCTTGTGATCAATGCGTTACGTATGCGACCAGATCGTATTGTTGTCGGTGAGTGTCGTGGTGGTGAGGCCTTTGAGATGCTTCAGGCAATGAATACGGGTCATGATGGTTCAATGTCTACATTGCATGCGAATACGCCACGAGATGCAATGGCGCGTGTTGAAGCGATGGTGATGATGGCAAGCAATAATCTGCCCTTAGAAGCCATTCGCCGTACGATCGTAAGTGCGGTTGATTTAGTTATTCAAATCAGTCGACTGCACGATGGTAGCCGAAAAGTCATGAGTATCACTGAAGTTGTTGGTCTTGAGGGAAACAATGTTGTGTTAGAAGAGTTGTATAAATTTCATTCTTCAGGACAGCATGGGAGTGATGGAAAGATACTGGGTCAGTATTCAACCGCGGGTTTAATGCAGCGTTCTGTATTGGTAGAGAAAGCGCGATTCTTTGGTTTAGAGCAACAATTAAATGCGGCGTTTAATAAGGTGGATGAGACAGCATGATTTATGGGATCTCTTTAATTTTTGGTGGGTTATTAGTGCTGTATTTGATGTCTACTTATAGTGGTAGGCATCGTGATCATCTTAATCATGCTTCAATTTCACCCTCTGATAATGATCGCCAAGCGGTTAAACTCGTTTCTTTGTCTGATGCTGATATCAGTAAAAGGTTAGTGCGTTTTTTAAAAAATACGTATCAACAAATCGATTCTCTAGCCAATGTGAAAATTTCACTCTATTGCGTTCTGATGGCGTTACTTGGTATCTATATTAATCAAACGTTCATTCACGGTAATTTCTTTATTGTAGTAGTGATTGTTGAAGTTGTAGGCGTGTTTGGTGCGATATTATGGCTAGGTAAGCGAGAAAAAAATAGATTTGAAGATTCTTTTCCTGACGCATTAAACATGCTTTCAAGTGCCGTGAGTTCAGGCGAAGGGATCATGCACGCGATTATATTCGTAGGGGCCTCTCTCGATGGCAAAGTAGGGAAAGAATTTAAACGCATGGGAGAGCAATTACAATTAGGTGAATCTCCCGATACGGTGTTCAGAAAATCGTGTGCTCGTTTTCCATACCCTTCCTTTCAATTCTTTATCATTACGTTACGCACAAGCATGGAGCGAGGGGGGCAGTTAAAAGAGATAATGAGGCGTCTTAATCGCTTAATGTTTGGTGCGCGTTCCATTGAAAAAAAGAAGTATGCATTAACGTCGGAAGCTCGAACGTCAGCAAAAATTGTAGCTTCAATTCCTTTTATCTTTTTGTTTATGTTGCAATACCTAAGCCCAGAGAACTATGAATATGTAATGTTTAATCCCGATGGTCGACCTATTTTATATTACGTATTAATTAGTGAATCGATAGGGATATTAACTATATGGTTATTAATGAAAGGGGTGCGCTCATGATAACGTCATCCGTTGTATTGTATGCAGTCTTAGTTTCTTTTGGTTTAGTCTTATTATTTTGGTTGTTGTATCAAATCGTATTACAAAGAAAAGCCTTACTTAAATTTTTAGCGAGTAATGAAATATTGACTCGTAATGAGAACGTGATTAATAAAGTTGAGCAATTCTTACCCAGTTCAGTGTCGACGAATGCAGACGATGTTGAGAGAAAATTTTACTCTGCGGGTTTTTATCAATTCAAATGGGCTCATTTATATATGCCTGCTAAATATGCAGCAGCTGCAATAGGTGGAGTGACTATTTATTGGTTGAATAGAAGTGATACGGATCCAAAAGAAATCATTGCTTATATGTGTATATGGCTCGTTATTTGTATCTTGATACCTGATCTGATCTTAAATTCTCGTATTAAAACGCTGAGAGATAAATTATCTAGTCAGTTACCGTATTTGCTCGATCTTTTGGCCATGTGCGTTCATACCGGTATGACGATTGAGTCATCAATGGCTTATCTTGCTAAAGAAATGCGTGGTTTTGATAAAGATCTCGCACATATGGTAAGCCGCACAAATGATCGTGCTCGAATTGTGGGATTAAGCGTGGCATTGGATGAGCTTTACATCAAAGTGCCAACAAATGAAATGCGAAGTTTTGTTATGACCTTAAAGCAAAGCTTGCATTACGGTAGCTCCATTTACGGAATTTTAAATACATTAGCAGAAGATATTCGTAATGTACGTCTTCTTTCACTGGAAGAAAAAGTAGGTAAGTTAGCCGCTAAAATGTCGGTACCATTGATTTTGTTTATTATGATACCGGTTGTAATTCTAATTGCTGCGCCAGGAATAATGAGGATGATGTCAGGTGTGTATTAAAAATATAATGGTAGGAATTATGCTATTAAGTCTTGCTGGTTGTGTGACTCAATCAAGCATTGATACTGAAATTGCAAAAGAAACGATCTTAGTCAATACGAAAAATCACGCTGAATTAATTGTTTTTTATAAGAATCAATTGAAACAAAAAGAAAACCAACAGGTTCGAGAGAAGTTAGCTCAAGTATATCTAGATTCAAGCGATCCCGAATCCGCTTTATTTACCATTGCATCGTTGAATAACGATTCTCGCTCGATTCACTCTTTTTTAATTGAAGCAAATGCACAGCTAGAATCGGGCATGGTAGAAGACGCATTGGAGACTGCAAATAAAACGTATTTGCTCGATGACAATAATGCAGAGATAGAAAACTTATTGGGTGTTATTTACGCAGCGAAGCGAGATCTCCCTCAAGCAAGGCATTATTTTAATTTGGCGAGAAAACATTTATACAGTGATATGAAAATTAAGAACAATTTAGCGGTACTCGATATTCTTGAGGGCAAGTATGACAAAGCGAATGCTCGCTTATTGCATCTGTATCTGAATGATAAAAATGACGCATTAGTTCAATCGAATTTAATGTTAGCGATGGCTAAATCTGGGGATTTGGATTTTATGGAAAAAGTGCTTTCTCCTAAGTACACAAAACGTCAAATATCGGATCGCTATATTGCGTTAAGAAAGACAGAGCTTCAAAGAAATAAAGTCACACCGACCGGAGTCAAAAATAACGATGAGAATCAATAAACAGAAAGGCACTGCCAGTATTGAATTCGTTTTGGGGTTTATGGCTTTTTGGCTCATTTGTATGGCATGGGTTGAGATGAGTTATATGTCTTATATCTCAGCGATCAGTGATTTAATTGTTTCAGAATCTGCTCGTGAATCAAAAACAGAAGAAGCGGACTACTTGGATTCTTTTAATCGAGCCATTACTGAGAATCAATCGTTATGGGGAAGCGTTGTTGATCCAACTAAATTTACAATGTCGATTCAATATCTTGAAAGTGTCAATGAATTAGGTGGTTTAGTTGACCCATGCGTAGTGCCTGATGCCGAAGTCACCGCTGAATGTGGTGAATCAGAAAACAGAGCCATCGCAGTTTATCGGATAGATTATCGTTTTTCTTCTATTTTTACGTATTTTGTCGACACGGAAAGTCTTTTTAGTCGTGAAGTTATTGTTATTCAGGAGTACGAGCGTGATGCCTTTGAGATTTAAACAACGAGGAAATTTTACTGTTGAATTTGCCGTTGTCGGAGTAGCACTTAGTATTATGTTTGTATTCAGTGCTGATGTCATCATTAAACTGTCAATTCGAGGCAAACTCGATCGGTTATCGTATTCTTTGGTGAATGTATTAAAAGAACGAACTCAATTGTATGACGAAGATTATGTCATCACACAAAGCGAAGCCGATACCATATTTACCATTGCACAAAATTCACTTCGTCGTATGCAACAAAGTTATAAGGATAAAAACTTTGGTGGTGTTGTTGAGGAGCTTACCTTTCGAGGTATTGGGAATCCAAACGCTCCAAGGCGCTATAACTTAGGGGGCTATGCTTGCCCATTAGCACAGACGATTAATGAGTTTGACTATCTTTCCGTTGTCACTACTTGGACTCGGCAAGCGACGCTATATCGCGTCACGCTATGCTATAACACCGACAACATGTTTGGTTCTCTTGTTAACGAAAGCTACACGAATGTCAGTTCGTCATCCATTATGATCGGGAGATAGTTGTGAAATTAAGACGTCATCAAAAAGGTCATGCGGCTATTCTATTTGCCATGATGATCCCTGCTTTATTTGGGATTTTTACGTTAGCAAGTGATGGGGCAAGAGCGATTCAAACGAAAGCACGGATTGAAGATGCCGCAGAGGTGGCCACACTGGCTGTTTCTGCTCATAACGATCCAAACCAAGATTATGGTGGCGGTGGATCCCCTAGTTCTGCAAATCAACAAATAGTGACAGATTACATCAACGCTTATATTAGTGATGTGGACTCGATAAATGAAATCAAGGTATACAAACGCAACTGTGAAGAGATACCGGAGTGCAAAGCGGGTTTAGCGGTAGGTGAACCAAGGTACTTTGAGCATGAGGTTGGTGTGACAACGAGTCAAAAATCGTGGTTTCCTGGTAATGATGCCATTGTTGGGATGGGAGAGAGCTTCTCGACAAGTGGGCATTCTTTAGCGCGTAAATATCAAAGTGAAGCGGTCGATGTGATGTTTGCTGCCGATTTTTCTGGTTCGATGGAGGATGGTTGGACTGGTAGCAATAAAAGGAAATATCAGGACTTAATTGAGATCATTAATAATATTTCTGTTGAGTTACAAAAATTTAATGATTTAGAAAATAGTGACAATGATAACACGATGGGGATTTCTGCTTATAACGTCGATACCTATTCTCAGTATTCAGGAGGTTGGGGCAGTAACGATTGGTGCCATCTTAGCCAAGGAGTGACTAGCTGGGGAAAGGTTTCAGCTGGGGAAACCGTTGCGGAGCTTTGGAATGAGAAACCAAAAAGTTATTGTAGTTATTTTGGAGGCAGCGGACGATTTAATGATATACCTTTAACGCTAAATTTTGACGATTTTAACCAAAAAGTAGCTAGGTTCAGCCCAAAGGGAGGTACTGCCTCTTATCAAGCATTAATTCGAGGGGCTCAATTACTAAGCTATGGAACTAATTCTCGTCGCTTATTAATTGTACTTTCTGATGGTGATGATAATGACAAGGAATTAGCTCGTAATTTGGTTAATGCTGGAATGTGTAGCAGTATTCAACAAGGTTTAGAATCAGACAGAACACCAGATAACAGACCGATTAGAGCCCAAATGGCGGTGATTGGTTTCGATTATGACCCTTATGCAAATCAAGCGTTAAAAGATTGTGTTGGTGAAGAGAATGTTTATAAAGCAGAAGATTCAGATGATATCCAAAATACAATTCTTGAATTAATCAGTGAAGAAATTGGTCATTTAAAATAAATAGCGCTTTAGAGCGTAAGGTAGAGAATCAAGTAATGAATAAGTATTTAATAATAATAACGCTGTCTGCAAGTTTGTCATTTAATGCATATGCAGAAGATAATATGGATTTAAATCAATCACTTTTGCTTTATTGTGGTACTTCTGATGGTGAATACCAAAAAGAAATTCAGGTAGGAGATGGAGTGAAAGTGTCTCTTAACCAAGGTGGGTTTTACCAAGTTCAACAAGTAGATGCAGTAACGCCAGAAGCCTCTTTTATCCGCAGCCAGCTTGATAAAATGAACGTTGATGTCAGTTGTTCTGAATTTTTGTTAAGTCATTCATCAACAGTAGAAACAAACAGCCCTGATATGCTTGCTCGTGTTTACTTTAATTTTGATCAATCCGCATTAACGAAGCGTTCTGAATATGTGTTAGACCAAGTATTCACTAAGATTGAAGAGGAAAATACGCACCTAAAAGTCATTGGTCACACTGATGCGAAAGGGAGCAAAGCCTATAATTATGATCTTGGATTAAAGCGTTCTTATACGGTATTAAAGTATCTTGTTGCACATGGAGCAAATCCTAAGAAATTGACACCAAGTTCAAAAGGTGAAGAAGAACCGTTAGAGAGTAATGCAACTTCTGCGGGACGAGATAAAAACCGCCGAGTTGAGATCCAACAATTATAATACAGAAGGTATATATGCTACGTAGGTTGGTTGAGGCGGAATTCTGGAAAAGTAATTTGCTAGTTATTTATAAGAACATAAAAGCGGATAAAGTTATTTATGGACTAATTATTACGTTTGCTTTTTTTGTCACAATAGTCGCTAATCACAATGGTTATGAAAGTAAAAGCCAGCTAACTGGCTATTTATTATTGTTACCAGTCGTTCTTCAATTGTCATTCATTATTGGAAGTATAGGGTATTTTTTAGTTTTGGTTTGTCGTAGGGAGAAACAGCCGTTATATTGTTTTTGGCAACAAATGATTTTTTTCTATGAACAACGGTATCGAATAATTACTGCTTTTTTATTGCTTGTAGCGATTAGTATTTTTTCATCCTATTATTCAACGTTTAAAGCAATGATACCCGTATTTCATCCGTTTGAATTTGACGAGAGTATTCGTCATATGGACTTATGGTTGTTTTTTGGGCGAGAACCTTGGCGGTTAGTACATGATTTGTATCAATCACCTTGGATAACTTTTGCATTAGATATCGCTTACAGTTTGTGGTTTTTCCTGGTTTACGGGGTGTTAATTGTATTTTTACTTATTAAAAAAGGAAAAAAAAGAAGACGTTATGTTTTAGCCTGGTTATTGTGTTGGATTGTAATTGGAAATATATTAGCCCTTTTATTCTCTTCAGTAGGTCCGACCTTTATTGGACGTTTATATCCTGAAAGCTCGGATTATCTACCATTAATGACATTGTTACATCAGCAAGACATGTGGTTACAACAATATAGTCCGAATATTTCACTTAGCTCTTTGAGTACTCAAGATTACCTGTGGACCTCGTATACTACGGGAAAAGAAATGTTAGGTAGTGGTATTTCAGCCATGCCGAGTATGCATGTCTCTATGGCTGTGCTTATGGCCTTAGGGGTAAGTTCTCTTAATCGAAAGCTAGGGATTCTCTTTTGGTTGTTTGCACTGATTATCTATGTTGGCTCATTTACTTTAGGTTGGCATTACGCTGTCGATGGACTCGTTAGTGGTCCGGTAACGTTGATTATTTGGCACTTATGCGGCAGTAAATACCTTACCAAGTAAACGATAAAAAGAGAGTATCATCTGTTACTCTCTTTTTAAAATAAACTTGAAATTATGCTATCTAAGCTTTTATTATCAATCGGTTTTATTAAGTATCCATCACAATATTTCTTTATTTTTGTTTCTTCATCAAGCATGCCTTGTGCTGTTATCGCGATAACAGGAATATGTTTCATGTCTTTTGAATCTTTTATTCGTCGAGATAGTTCAATACCATTCATTATTGGCATCTTAATATCAGTAAAAATAACATCAGGTAGGGAGGATGTGTTTTTTAGTTTTTCTAAAATATCTTTTCCATTGATACCCTCAATAATATTGAAATCATAAGGTTCTAATTTTCTTTTGAGTACTTCACGATTGAATTCAATATCATCGACGATAGCGATGCTTTTCTTTGATTTCATTTCATGAATTTCTCTTTTCATGTGGTGGTATTTGTTTATTATTTTACTCTTTATTATTTCAATGTCTTTTAATGTAATGAAAATAGAGGTTCCTTCACCCACTTCACTTTCTATTGAAATGTTTCCGTTCATATCTTCAATAATTTTCTTTGTTATAAATAACCCTAAACCAGTTCCTTGATCTTTATCTTGATCGTGTATTTGTTCAAACGGATTAAATATACGCTCTATGTCTTTTTTTTCTATTCCTCGACCATTATCCGTAAATTCTAATACTAAATCAGTGGATAAATTGGTTGAGTTTATATATTTGACATTAATATTTATTTTACCACCTTTATCTGTGAATTTTATTGAATTACTTAAAAGGTTCATAACTATTTTATTTAAATGTTTTTTATCTATGTTTAAATTATAGAATTCATTTTTCTTATAATCTATTTTTATGTTTTTTGAATTTGACTGAAAACTAATGACATCAATGATGTTAGTTATAATATTATCGATTGAATTTGGTTCTTTATTTGATATTATTTTATTTGCTTCTATTTTACTTAGATCTAAAATATCATTAACCATCTCCAGTAATCCTTCGCCTGCTTTATAGAGCGTGTTTAATGTTTTCTTTTTTTCTTGGTCTTCTTCTTTTTCGATCAGATATAAGCTTAACCCTAAAATTGCATTAAGAGGCGTTCTAAGTTCGTGTGATATATTTGCAATGAACTTGGATTTTTTAATATTGGCTGATTCAGCAATTTCTTTAGATTTTTTTAGCTTATTGGTCCTGTCATCGATTTTTCTTTCTAAATCATCAACTAGCGTTGATATGTGTTGAGCCATTAAAGCCACATTTCTTGCGAGTACACCAAGCTCATCCTTCCTATATAACAAAGGGTTGTTATATTCATAGTTACCTTCTTGTATCTCTTTTATCCATTGACTGAATAATATTAATGGACCCTTAATATAATTAGTGATGAAAGTTGATAATAATAAAGTGAGTATGGTTAACATTATTATGGTATTAATGATTTTTTTTATGAATACATTATAATTATTATGTATTTTCTCCGTTAGTTCTTGGCTGTAACTTGTGGTTGTTTTCTTCTTTATTAAAACGGCCACATTCCATGGATAGTCTTTTACTGGTTGAATGGCGACTATATATTTTTCTTTTCCTAAATGTATTTCTGAATCCCAAGCGGTTTTTGTTGATATATTTCGCATGGTTATCATTTCATTAAATGTTAATTCTTTTATTTTTGTTATGTCGTTTAATTTAACTTTGTATTCTGACAAATATTTTTGTGCA
>NZ_CAWPRC010000170.1:0-30861 GCF_963890165.1 Aliivibrio sp. SR45-2
GTGAGTGATTCTAAACCGGTAGAAATGACGAAATATTGGTTTGATGAATCAACAGCAGTAGAGCAAGAGTCATTTACTGAGTGGGCCTTTGCAAATCGTAAAGCAATCAATAGTCCATTAGCGAGCACATCAAAATCTCTTGAGATGTTGACGTATTGGTATGAGAAATCGTCAGTAGAAGATAAGTCGACTATTTTAACGTGGCTACTTAATAAATAATGTAATTTATCTTATCTATAGTGATCGCTTACATTGGTATTTGTTAAGCGGTCCGCTTCCTTTCTTTATCTCTTCTTGAACTTAACCTCACTCAATCATTGTAGATTTACCTTATGGTGCTAAAATAGCGCATAAATTACATGGTGCTGACAGATTCAGCTCAACCTCTTCAAAAGGTAATATCGATGACGGTTAAAACACGTTTTGCTCCAAGCCCAACAGGCTACCTTCACGTTGGTGGTGCACGCACTGCACTTTATTCATGGCTTTTTGCTAAAAACAAAGGCGGCGAATTTGTACTTCGTATTGAAGACACAGATTTAGAACGTAACTCTCAAGAAGCGGTTGATGCAATTCTTGAAGGCATGAAGTGGATGGGAATGGAGTGGGATGAAGGTCCATACTACCAATCTAAGCGTTTTGATCGTTATAACGAAGTCGTGGATCTATTGCTTTCTGAAGATAAAGCATACAAATGTTATGCTTCAAAAGAATTGCTTGATGAAATTCGTACAGAGCAAGAAGAAAATAAAGAGATGGCTCGCTACGATGCAAACCATCCTAAAATTGTTGCCGCAAATGCCGCAGCAAAAGAAGGCGATGCTTCTGTTATTCGCTTCCGTAATCCAAAAGAAGGCAGTGTTGTCTTTGATGACCAAATCCGTGGTCGTATTGAAATCTCAAACAGCCAATTAGATGACTTGATCATTCGTCGTACTGATGGTGCACCAACGTATAATTTCGTTGTTGTCGTTGATGACTGGGATATGGGTATTACTCAGGTTATTCGTGGTGAAGATCATATTAATAATACACCTCGTCAAATCAATATCTATGAAGCACTTGGTGCTCCAGTACCAATGTTTGCACACTGTGCAATGATTCTTGGTGATGATGGCGCTAAATTATCTAAGCGTCATGGTGCGGTATCGGTAATGCAGTATCGTGATGAAGGCTATCTACCTAATGCACTAAATAACTATTTAGTTCGTCTTGGTTGGTCTCATGGTGATCAAGAAATCTTCTCTCAAGAAGAAATGATTAACTTGTTTAGCCTAGATGCAGTAAGTAAATCAGCGTCGGCGTTTAATACTGATAAACTTCGTTGGTTGAACAACCATTACATCAAAACATCTGAACCAGAATATGTAGCTAACTACCTACAATGGCATTTAGATCAAAAAGAAATCTCTTTAGACAATGGCCCAGCAATTACTGACGTTATTACTTTAGTTAGTGAGCGTTGTAATACATTGATTGAGCTTGCTGACCAATCTCGTTATTTCTACGAAGACTTCGAAGCATTTGATGCTGGCGCAGCTAAAAAACATCTACGTGGTGTTGCCAAAGGTCCTCTAGAATTAGCGCTTGCTAAAATTGAAGCTCTACAAGAGTGGACAACAGAGAATCTACATAACGTCATTGAAGAAGTTTGTGCAGAGCTAGAAATCGGTATGGGTAAGATTGGTATGCCTTTGCGTGTAGCCGTTACTGGCGGTGGTCAATCACCATCAGTTGACGCTGTAATGCAGTTAATCGGAAAAGAACGAGTCGTTACTCGAATTAAGATGGCGTTAGCATTTATTGCTGAACGTGAAGCGAACGCTTAATTCAAATACGATTAAATTAAAAAACCGCTGATTTCAGCGGTTTTTTTTGTGCTAAAGAATGCTTTTAATTGTCCCTTCCGCTGCTTTACACAGTGTTGCATATGTCATAACTACTGTGCCATCAGTTTGTTCACAGGACACTTTCGGACCTATTTCTGTTGAGCCTTCTAAAGCGAATACATTAGACGAAAAGGCAGCAATTAAAATGGCTAATAATCTATATTTCATGATGTTATCCTCAACAATACGTTTATTGATATATCCATGGTAGTTATTTATTTTCGCATATCCATTGCTTATTTAAATATAGTTGTGAATGTAATATTGTAAATATTCAGTTGGAAATTACATCGAATTACATTTATGCAGATAATTATCTTAAGTGATTGGATCAATTAACGCATCGACAATACAATTTCGACCATTCGCTTTGGCTTGATATAATCCTTCATCTAAAACGAAGTAGATTTGGTCTATATCCGTCATTGATTCTTCAATATACATCCAAGAAAAGCTTGCCGTAATCGCTAATCTTTTTACATCTAACGTCATGAATGTTGATTGTTCGAGTTCAACTCTTAATTTATTTATTAACCTAGAGCATTCCAACTTTGACAGGTTTTTTAAGATAATCATAAATTCCTCCCCCCCAACACGACCGATTTCATGAGGGAATGAGAGGTGTTTTTGTAGGACGATTGATAAGTGCTTTAAAGCTAAATCACCATTTGGATGTCCGTGTTCATCATTGAATTGCTTGAAATTATCAACGTCGAGCATGATTAAGGCCATTTCTGAATGAGGTGTTTTTAATGTCGACTTAATTTTATTAAAAATAGAAGCCCTATTATTTAGGGTTGTTAATGTATCTTTCTCTGTGAGTAAACGAAATTTTCTTCGTGAGTACGTCATATAGAGAGTAAATAAAAATAAAAAGATAAAGCATAAAAAAAGTAGGTTACGATTTTGCTTTGTTTTAAGTAATTCAGTTTGTTGTTGTTTTTTATTGTTCTCTGAGTTTTGGATAATAATTTGACTTTCAAGGGTGTTTCTACGTAACTCTAATGCTTCGTAAGCTTGTTGTTCTTTATTATGGTTTATCCATTGCTGTAATGCTTCATACGATAAATGACTCTCTAGTGCCGCTTCAAATTTCCCCATACCTTTTAATATCTTTGCTTGATGCAAATAGGATGAAGCAAGTAAATTTTTACTTTCTGTTTTTTTTGCTTTATTAATCGCCAAATTTATCAGTTCTAATGCTTTGTTAGGGTGTTGGTATTCCAAATAAATACGACTCAATGATTGATATGTATTGATGATTAATTTGGCATTTTTTTTATCTTTAAGTGTCGATAAGGCTAAGTAAAGGTATTCAATACCTTCATCAAAAAAACCTTCTGCAGTTAATATTTTGCCATGAACTAAGTAAGCAGAACCTAAGCCTATTTTGAACAGTCCGCTATTAAAGTGCTCAATAGCCCGCAGAGAAAATAATTTTGCTTTATCTAGTTGTCCTTTTTTTAAATATAATTCAGCTAAATCAGTTTCTGTTTGTGCTACTTTTTGAGCAATATTTCTGCTTTTTCTAATCTCTAGTGATTTTAATAAATACAATTCACCTGAATTTAATTTACCCATAGAGATAAGTAAGTTTCCAATGTTATTAAAGGTAGTGTCATTAATATCATAGGGCTGACTTAGCTTTATCACTTCCTCACTGGCTTTTAATGCTTTGGTGAAATTATTCATTTCTTGGTAGGCAAGTGCAAGCAATCGATAGGGCCACTTAAGGTCAATATAATGATTGGTTGATGTTTTTATATTTTGTATAGCGCTCTGACAATAAAATTCGCCGAGATAAAGCTGACCTAACATAAGATTATATTTACACAGTTGTATATTAAAAATTGCATCTAGGTCAGGGTCATCAAGTTTATCGGCTTGTTGGTAGCTCTGAGAGGTAAGAAAAAAGGCATTTGATATTTGGGCTTGATCTTCAAGATTCATCGCTTTAACAATGGCATATTCAACTTGAGAGTAAGGATTAGCTGTGGGGGATGGTAAAGGATATTCACCGCCTCTGCGTGTTATGAAACCATGCATGCGAAGGGCGACATAAACCCGTTCTGCGCTAGGTTCAAGGCCATTATAAACGTCTTCTAGCATGATTAAAGCGAGATTAGGATCTTGAATTCTTGCTTGGTGGTAGTCTTTTTTCCAAGAGTCAGACTCCATTATTGAAATGGCATAGGAAGAAAAAGACACCATTAACCAGAGAGTTAATAGTGTCATCAATTTTAACGATGTGGACATAATAAGCCAGTTGGAATGATGTTCTAATTATTTTGAAATGATAACGTAATGGCAAACGGAAAACGATGGGCAGGATCGCGTTAATGGAAAAACAGCCTCAGGGCTGTCTTTCCATAAGATAAATGCGAGTAACTTATTATTTTGGTGTGACTTTATGCATAACATCACCAATTTGAATGCTGTTAATTAATTGAGGTTGATTAACGATTAATTCAGCATTTTGTTCATAAACGCGATCAACCGTTAATGTTATATTCGTTTTGGCTACCTTATTACGAGGCAAACCATTTTGATCAATGAATGCACCAGTGTGCCATAAATCCAACGTATCGCCTTTTTTAACACCATGAATACGACCTAGATCCATCGTGATACGATTGTTATTAATATTTACTACTTGTGGCAATGTCATTTTACAAGCGAATTTATTTTCTAAATCGAGCATCATGTCACGATTAACACGAAGCACCATTTCACCAAAAGCTGAAGTCCAAAAACGAGCACTTTGTGTATCGACTTCGCTGGTTTTAGGGAAATCCCATTGAGCAACATCACGATAATTATTGCTGTAAACCGTTTGTCCTGTTTTCCCATCAATGACGGCAACGTCAATTGCAAACTGACGATTAATGGTGTCTTTCTTTAATAAATTTTGTTCAATGGTTGCACTTAAATCTGTAATTTGACCAGAGTAAATATATTGAGCCCCATGATCTTCGGCAATCATTTTAGCGACTTCTGGTTGACGTTTATCAATGCGGATATGAGACGTACCGACAGACACAAAGCTTTGTGATTCTTTATCTAACTGTCTAGCGAATATGGTGCTGAGATCTTCACCCATCTGATAAACCTTTCCCATAACCGCTTGTTGTGGGGAGTCTATCGTGATTTCGCTTGTCATCACTGTTTTTTTGTATTGCCCAATATGGCAACTGTTTGCCGAAGGGTAAATGTCAATACGAGTGGTAACGTACAGCTTGCCGTTTTTCTTTTTTTCTTTAATCACTTCAATACTACGAACTTCAGTTCCGCTAAATTGATAGTGTTTATTATCGTTTTCTAAAAAGACACGAAGATCTTTTAGGCGGCTAATATCGGCCCCTGAGAAAAGCATCGCTTGGTAAGCGGCATCTTCTAGTGCATGAGTTCTTGCCGCATTTTTACTGGTAAGAACACTTGCAGAACCTGTGACCTCGAACCACTCGGCATTAACCTGTGCGGTGTAACACATTGTAAATAAAGAGGTAATTAAATAAATTATTTTTTTCATCGTTACTATCTGCCAAATGGGTATGAAATTTGCTAACTAATATTTGTTGATTGATAAAAGTACTTACAAATTGCGTTTATTAGACTATAGCAAGTTTTGTTCCTAGTTTGAGTTTTAAGCTTTTATTAGGAGAAACAGTAAGTATATAAAAACATTATCTGGAGATAATAGAATGAGAGTTTTGGTTGTAATGTTACTGTCTATGGTAATAAGTGCTTGTGCTTATTCACCTATTTATAATGGTAAAGAACCGTTTAATGGCAGCCCATTTATGTTAGCTGATACGCCTAGACATACGATGGATTATTTTATTGAAAGTTTAACTGAACAGTTGATTACGTCTAACACGACGCTATCAGCACGTTCTCCAATTGCGATTACTTCTTTTGTTGATTTACAGCAGATGGATCAAACGAACTGGTTAGGTAACTCTGTAACTGAAGGGTTTATTTTCCAACTGCAACGTCGTGGCTTTAAAGTTATTGATTATAAAACAACAGGAAACATCAGAGTTACTCAGCAAGGTGATTTTGCGTTTAGCCGTGATTGGAAAGAATTAGTTCAAGAGCAGCAAGTTGATTATGTATTAACGGGAACCATGCTTCGTCAAGATGGTGGCGTATTAATTAACGCTCGTATTATTGGAATGCAAACTCGTGTTGTTGTTGCTTCTGCACAAGGCTTTTTACCTGCGGATCGAATTGGCCGTGATTTAGATACATTAAATACCATGAGAATGGAAGATGGCGTTTTAATTCGTTCTGATGTCGAAAAAGCAGATCGCAATACTATTATTTTACGTCCATAGGAGATCTAATGATGAAGCATTGGTTTTTATTAGCATTATTAGTCTTAGTGGGTTGTCAGCCTTTAGGTGTAATGCGTGAAAGTGATCATTTGAATGCGGTTGGTTATGCGAGCATTAGTGAGCAAGCCGGCAAGAATATTGATGAACAACGAATTCGCGCAATGCGAGCATCAAAAGTTGATGCGTATCGAGAGCTTGCAGAGCAAGTCTACGGAATGCGTATCAGCGGTAAAGTTGAGATGAATGATCAACAACTTGGTGAAGAATCAACAACTGCAGGTGTGGATGGTATTATTCGCGGCGCAGAAGTGATCAGAACATACTTAGTTGGAGACAGCTACGTAACTGAGCTGAAATTAGATCTTAAAAAGATGGAACGCATGAAAAACCAAGGTCAGGTTTATGATGTGCCATCAACACAAAGAAAAACAACCTTATTTTAAGGTAATACTCTCATTCAACATCATTTTGCCCTAGGTATTAATACCTAGGGCTTTTTTATGTCAATCTTGAAAGAGAAAGATTGTTAATACCTATTTAATAAAAATGGTTATCATCGGTTAAATAATAAATATAATTTAAAATGCGTAATATTCCGCATTATTAACTTTTCCTAGTATAAAGTTTGCCACCTGTTGAGATAGTTTATGTTTTTAATTAGGTAGTTAAGGAATATTAGGTTGATATGGTTGTTTTTATAAGCTGGATTTATGTGTCTTTATGCATTGGTGTTTCTATCATCGCGCATAGCCAAGAGCGTTCAGCGCCTGTTTTTTTTCTTATGTCTTTAATACTTACACCTATTGGTGGTTTTTTGATCACACTCTTCCTGACAAAATCAGATAAGCGTCATTATAAGAATTAAAGGGAATAATAGAGTGGTCTTGATGCAGAGAAACAATAGTCACATTGTTTCTAAATAGGGAAGGCGCAGGGTTATAAGTGACAAATTGGGCGGTTCTATAGATGAGTTAACCGAGATTGGTTACGCTTTTATGTTTGTACCAAGTGTCGTTATGTTACGTGTTTGTCCTTCAGCAGTATAAGTCATGCCATTTTTCCCACGACTTTGTTGCATAAGATTATTTAACTTATTAAAACTTAGTTGGGCGCGCTGAAGTGCTTCCCCATTGATTTCATTTTCTTGTTTACAATCATGAATAATTGATTTTATTTCCGTTACTTTTTCATTTAACGCGCTATCTTCAGAAAGCAGCTCTCTTTCTGTATGGCTACCTAATAACTGATCATATTGACGTAGTTGGTTTAGCAAGCCTAATTTATCATGAGCAATGCTTTCCATATCCGCCGATTTTCTACTTGCTATCGCATATTTCTCTCGACTAAGAACCGTCGAAAGAGATAAAGCGACACTGCGTTGTAGATTTAATAATTCAGTTAATGTTTGTGCCATATTGTCTCTGTATACTTTTATTGGTTATCTTAAAGAGACTAACCAGCCTAGGTTATAGGCCAGCCAGTTCATCTTCAAATTTGATAATATTGTCAGCTAGACGTTCTGGATCAACAGAATACGATCCATTTGCGATAGCTGCTTTTATTGCCGCTACTTTGTCTGCGTTAAAAGAAGGTTCTGTCGCTAACTGTTGATGCATTTGGCCAATTTCTTTACCTTGGTTACTTAAAGAAACCGCATCTGCTTTTGCTGACATTGCCGGTGCTGCACTTGCTGGAGCTTTATCACCAGAGTCAACACGAGCTTGGCTGCGTAGCGTTGACATTGCCTGGCTAGCACGTAATTGGTCAATACTTGTCATAATATTCAAGCCTTTTCGCCGATTAAAACATTTTCTTAATGGATATATCGGCTGTCAAAAAAATAACTTAAGTAAATAATGAAGTTTTTTGACGCTTTTTCATTATTTAAAAACTGTTGTTAAACTAAGCATAAATAATGCCAGTTTCCACTTATCGGCGGTGTGTTAAGAAAGTTTAGAGGAAATATCCATTAAATTTAAGTCAAATTAACATTCTGACTTAAAACCGAATACTAATTTCACCTACCGCAGTAACAACGCCATTGATGATGCGTTTAGATTTGTTATTTTGGACGTTTACATTATCGCCTAAAGCCGCATCACCCAATGCTGTTCCTTTGGTTAGGATACTTAATTCCCCTTTTACCGCTTTAATTATAACACTGTCATTGCGACATACCATGCAGATGTCGTTTTTTTCAACAACATCACCGGCTCGAACGCTGCGTTTAATTCGTGACCCAATAAGATCATTCGTATTAATATAACCGCCTCGGCGATACGTTCGGCTGTTGACTAAGGTTAAATTTAAGTCATTTGCGCTGAGTGTGAGTCCTTTTGACAGGGACGTTGCCGCCGTGACTAAAGGCATCATTAGCTCCGCTTTTACAGGGACATAGACCTTCCAATCATCTGCGATACATTCAACTAATACGGACGTATTACCACTGGAATTAAGTCGACCGGGTAAAGACGGCATTAAAGGTTCTGGACAGTCTGTCGCATGAATTCTACTATCTATCCGCGCGGACTCAAGACTTAATGTGCCGTTACTCGGTACTTCAATTTGAGATTCAAGAAAAGACTCTGCAGAGTCTTTAATTGCTTCAAGTTGCTCATCTGTGGCAGCATACGCATTAGTATTAAAGAAACTTATAAATATGCCGATAAAGCTTATAAGTCGATAAAAAGTGATTTTGTTATCACGCTTTTTAATTATCATCATATTTTTATTATAAAAGGCCATATGGTACATCGTGTTCTTAATGGGTTTATGTTAGGCTCGCGGTTTATTTATCATGGCACAAGATGGAGTCATATATGACAGGCATACTGGATTCGGTGAATCAGCGCACACAACTTGTAGGGCAAAACCGTTTAGAACTACTTACTTTCCGTCTTATGGGACGTCAACGTTATGGTATTAACGTTTTTAAAGTAAAAGAAGTATTACAGTGTCCGAAGTTGACTTCAATGCCAAATTTAAATCCATTAGTAAAAGGAATTGCTCACATTCGAGGTCAAACGATCTCTGTGATTGATTTAAGTCTTGCAACTGGTGGGCGAGCAACAACAGATATTGATAAGTGTTTTATCATTATTTCAGAATTTAACCGTACCATTCAAGGCTTCCTTGTTAAGTCTGTTGAGCGTATTGTTAATATGCATTGGGAGGCAATTTTACCGCCACCACAAGGCACTGGACGAGCAAACTACTTAACCGCAGTAACAAACATTGATGATGAATTAGTTGAAATCTTAGATGTAGAAAAGATTTTAGCTGAAATTGCACCTATTGATGAGACCATGAATGAAGAATTGGTTGAAGAAATGGCGTCGATCAGTCCAGAAGTGGTTCGTAGAGTATTGATCGCTGATGATTCAAGTGTCGCTCGTAAGCAAGTGCAACGTGCCGTCCAATCGATTGGTTTTGAAACTATCATGGTAAAAGATGGTAAAGAAGCATTAGATAAATTAGTCGATATGGCAAATGCAGGTAGCGTATACGAACAAATTGGTTTGGTTATTTCTGATGTAGAAATGCCTGAAATGGATGGTTATACACTAACGGCAGAAATTCGTCGTGAACCAGCATTGAAAGATCTACACGTTATTTTACACACTTCATTAAGTGGTGTTTTTAACCAAGCGATGGTTGAACGTGTCGGGGCAAACCAATTTATTGCGAAGTTTAACCCTGATGAATTAGGGGCTGCTGTTAAAAGAGCGGTTGAGAAGTAGAGCCTGTCTGTTATTTTGTCACCTGTAAAGTAAGGTGACATTCATTTTATTATTTGGAAATTTATTCGTTAATGACAACTATAACTATCAACGAACAAGAATATCGTGATTTTAGCCGATTTCTTGAGTCTCAATGTGGCATTGTCCTTGGTGACAGCAAGCAATATTTAGTGAGAAGCCGACTGAGCCCTTTAGTTGCTAAGTTTTCATTAGCTTCATTATCCGATTTATTAAAGCAAGTTATTGCTGGCAGAAATCGTGAATTGCGTGTTGCTGCTGTTGATGCAATGACAACGAATGAAACATTGTGGTTTAGAGACGGCTATCCGTTTACCGTATTGGCTGAAAAATTATTGCCAGAATTTGCTGCTAATCGTCGTCCATTGAAAATTTGGTCAGCGGCGAGTTCGTCAGGCCAAGAAGCGTATTCAATGGGAATGATTATTTCTGAGATCCAAGCGCGTAAACCCGGTTTCTTACCTAATATCGCGATTACGGGGACTGACATTTCACCATCAATGCTTGATACGTGTAAAGCTGGGGTTTATGACAATCTTGCGTTAAGCCGTGGATTGTCACCAGAGCGTCGTCGTGCATTTTTTGAAGATGTGGGTGATGGTAAGATGAAGATCAACGATAAAATTCAACGTATGGTTAATTTTCGTCCTCAAAATCTAATGGACAGTTACAGCTTACTTGGTAAGTTCGACATCATTTTTTGTCGTAATGTATTGATCTATTTTTCTCCAGATATGAAAGCCAAAGTATTAAATCAAATGGCGGCAAGTCTTAACCCTGGCGGGTATTTATTGCTTGGTGCTTCGGAATCGTTAACAGGATTAACCGATAAATTTGAAATGGTACGTTGTAATCCAGGTATTATTTACAAACTAAAATGATCTAAATTGATTTATTTTTGAACAAAAAGCGGCTTTGGCCGCTTTTTTTGTGCCTCAAATTCAGGTTAGGCATGTTAATTGCTTTATTTTTTGTCAGTAGTATCGTCAATCTGCTTGTTAAGTAAAAAGTTGGCATACAGGTTGCAATATAGAATTTATATATACTGCTAGTCAGTTCTTGTGGAGGTTTTGAAATGGCAATTTCTTTTGATAAAGCATTAGGTATTCATCAGTACACCGTTGGAGTTCGCTCTCAACGTGCTGAAATGATAGCGACTAATATCGCTCAGGCGAATACTCCTGGCTATAAAGCAAAAGGAATGGACTTTCAAAAAGCAATGCAGTCGGCAACATCAAAGGCAAGCATGGGTCTTAGTCGTACGGATGGTCGGCACATTAATGCCTCAACACGAGTGGCAGGGGAAATTCAATACCGTCTTCCTACCCAACCTGATACAGGTGATGGAAATACGGTAGATGTGGATTTGGAGCGTAATTTATTTATGCAAAACCAACTTCGTCATCAAGCATCATTAGAGTTTTTAGGCAGTAAATTCAAAAATCTCACCAAAGCAATTAAAGGGGAATAGAGATGAGCTTATTTAATGTTTTTAACGTTGCAGGTTCTGCAATGAGTGCAGAGTCAGTTCGTCTCAACACCACTTCAAGTAACATGGCAAATGCGGACAGTGTCAGTAGCTCAGCTTCTGAAACCTACAAAGCTCGTCACGCTATCTTTGGTGCAGAATTGAGTAAAGCTAAATATAAACAAGACTTTACAGTACCTGTAAAAGTGCTGGGTATTGTTGAAAGCCAAAAACCGCTACGTGCTGAATATAACCCCGATCACCCTATGGCAAACGACGATGGTTATATTTTTAAACCAAACGTTAATGTAATGGAAGAAATGGCAAACATGATTTCTGCTTCTCGTTCATACCAAACGAATGTGCAAGTTGCAGATGCAGGCAAACAAATGTTGCAGAGTACTCTGCGAATGGGTCAATAAGGATAGGAGGTAGCTATGACTGGAATCAATAACGTTGGTCAACAAGGCTTGTCCTACATCGACCAGCTTAAAAGTCTTCAAGAGGCGAACAAGCCTGAAAAGACAACTGGCGGTAAAAATGAACTGAAGCAAGAAGACTTCCTTGCATTATTAACCAAACAGTTGTCTCAACAAGACCCATCTAAGCCGGTTGAAAACGATCAAATGATTGCGCAAATGGCATCATTTGCAACCGTTGATGGTATTGGCAAGATGAATAAGCAGTTCGATAGCTTAAATACATCAATGACATCTAACCAAGCATTACAAGCGTCTTCGCTTGTTGGTCGTGATGTGCTAGTACCAGGTGCTAAAGGCTTAAAAGAAGCTGATAAAGGTATGGCGGCAATGGTTAAATTGCCTAAAGCGATTAATAGCTTATTGGTTCGTGTTGAAAACGAACAAGGCCAATTAATTCGTACCTTAAATGTAGGCGCTAAACCAGCCGGAGACTCACGTGTTGAGTGGGACGGTAAAGATGATAAAGGCAATGCAATGCCTGCTGGCCGCTACAGCATTAAAGCGGCTGGTGTGCTAGATGGAGAAAACAAAGAATTTGGTGTATCAACATACGCTAACGTCAACAGTGTTCTTCTAGGCAAAGGCAATGGCAATGTTTTGCTTAATCTTGCTGGTTTTGCTTCACCGATGAAATTAGCCGAAGTGCTAGAGATCGGCAAAGCATAAAATGGCGAATATTCAGTGCAGCATTAATTGCTGCCTGAATACTCGTATTTATTGTTAAAAATTATTAAAACATAGAGCTATGCCAATTCCTTTAACATTCCCAAATGATTGTGATCGTTAATGGAATTGGAAAATAATCAGCGTAGCTAGATAGGAGATATTAAATGTCATACGTAGCATTAAGTGGTCTATCCGCTGCTCAAAAAGATCTAAACACAACGTCAAATAACTTGGCAAACGCCAACACCTTTGGCTTTAAAGAGTCTCGTGCAGAATTTGGTGATGTGTATTCGTCGTCATTATTCTCAAATACTAAAACCACAACTGGTGGTGGCGCGCAGACAACTAAAATTGCTCAGCAATTCCATGAAGGGTCTAGTATTTATACGAATAACCCAATGGATTTACGTATTTCTGGGCAAGGTTTCTTTGGTGTAGCAAAGGATCGTCTTCAGCCTGGAACAAATGAGTTGAGCCGTAATGGTGCGTTTCATTTAGATAAAGAAAATTACGTAACAACATCGAATGATGAATTCTTATTGGGTTACGAAGTCGACCCTGAGTCGGGTAATGTGTCATCTTATCAGCCAAAAGCACTTAAGATCCCAGATCAATTTGGTAAGCCAAGAGCCACTGAAAATGTTGATATTGGCATGAACTTGCCAGCATCAGAAGTGCCAAAAGATCCGGCTCTTTTTGATATGAATGATCCTGATACGTTTAATAAATCAACCTCAGTGACAACGTACGATTCATTAGGTCAACCATACAAAATGACCACGTATTATGTGAAAGACGCAACGCAACCAAACCGTTGGAACGTGTTCTATTCTTCTACGGATACGGAAGGTGAAAAAGCGGTTAACATTAATGCGGGTGACGCAACAAATGCGGCAGGCCAAGTAGGCCACTCAATCGTATTTAATAATGACGGTACAACCCAAAGTGTGAATGCTGGCCAACCAGTGACTACAACACCTTTAGGGGCGAATGGTCTTAATATGAATGGTGCGGATACGCAACAAACATTAACCATGAAGTTTGATAATCCAACTCAGTTTTCAGCACCGTTTGAAATGCGTCGCTTCAGTGAAGATGGTGCAACAACAGGTTATTTATCGAAAGTAGATATTGATAAGAGTGGTAACATTGTTGGTTCTTACTCAAATGGTAAAGACGTCACGTTAGGTCGTGTTGCGATGGTTCGAGTAACCAACCAACAAGGTCTTGCTCAGAATGGCGGCACGCAGTGGTCGACTACTCAAGCGTCTGGTGCGGCAATTTGGGGTGAAGCAAACCAAGGTTCATTTGGTGATATTCAAAGTGGTACGTTAGAGCAATCAAACATTGATATGACTCAAGAGCTGGTTGATTTAATCTCAGCGCAACGTAACTTCCAAGCGAACTCTCGTGCATTAGATGTGCACAACCAGCTACAACAAAATATCTTACAAATTCGATAAGCTAATTGAATTAATAACGCTAAAATTGCCGTCTACTTTGACGGCAATTTTTTACCCGATACTATTGCCTCTTCCTCTCCATTCTTTTCCTCTTCGTATTTTTATGCCTACGTAAACCGAACGCCAATACAGTTAACCTATTGATCTATAGATCATAAAAAACTTGGCACACTCATTGCTATACTGAGTGTAGATAGATTTTTGGAGTTCATTATGGATCGCGCATTATTTTTAGCCATGAGTGGCGCTAAGCAAAACATGCAAGCTATGCAGCTTAGCTCAAACAACCTTGCCAACGTAAGTACGACTGGTTTTCGTGCTGATTTAGAGCAAGCGCGTGCAATGCAGGCGTATGGTGAAGGTTTGCCTAGTCGCGTATTCAGCATGACTGAACGCCCGGGACAAAATTTTGCACAAGGTTCTGTCATCACGACGGGCCGCGATTTAGATTTAACCATTGAAGGTGATGGTTGGATTTCAGTAATGGACAACACTGGCCGCGAAGGGTTGACCCGCGCAGGCAATCTAAAAATTGATGAGACAGGCTTGCTAATGAATGGCAGTGGCCATTTGGTGATGGGCGAAAATAATGCGCCGATTACTTTGCCGCTTCCAATTTCAAAAATTCAAATTGCAAAAGACGGTACGATTTCAGTATTAGAGCAAGGTGCACCAGCAGAAGCCATGGCTGAAGTCGACCGCATTAAATTAGTAAAAACAGATAACCGTGATTTATTCAAAGATACGAATGGTTTGTTCCGTTCTAAAAATCCTAATAATGCATTCCAAGCCGACGCTAGCGTGACGGTGCTTAAAGGTGCATTGGAAGGCAGTAACGTAAATGCCGTAGGTGAGATGACCAATTTAATTGATTTGCAGCGTCAGTTTGAAATGCAAGTCAAGATGATGAGTACTGCTGAAGAAATGGATAAAGCTTCAAGCTCATTATTACGTATGGGTTAATTGAACAATTAACTTGATTAACTTTATACATTAAAAAATTTATAGGAATACAAAATGAATCCAGCATTATGGGTAAGTAAAACAGGCTTAGACGCACAACAAACCAACATCGCGACTATCTCAAACAACTTGGCGAATGCTTCAACAGTTGGTTTTAAAAAAAGCCGTGCTGTTTTTGAAGATCTGTTTTACCAAAACGTAAACCAAGCCGGCGCTCAATCAACACAAAACACAGAGCTTCCAACGGGATTAATGCTTGGTTCTGGTTCTAAAGTTGTGGCAACACAAAAAGTATTTACTAACGGTAATGCACAAACCACGTCGAACGGCATGGACATGATGATCGAAGGTAAAGGCTTTTTCCAAATTACAATGCCAGACGGCAACCTTGGTTATTCTCGTAACGGTCAATTTACGTTGAACTCTGAAGGCGCAATGGTTACAACCGGTTCTGGTTACCCTTTAGAACCAGAAATTGTGGTTCCTGAAGATGCAATTAACGTGACCGTTGGTACAGATGGCGAAGTATCTGTTCGTTTACGTGGTCAACAAGATAACCAAGTGATTGGTCAAATTACGACGGTTGATTTCATCAATCCAGGTGGTTTAGAACCTGTAGGCCAAAACCTTTACTTACCAACGGGTGCAAGTGGTGATCCTCAAGAAGGCACGCCAGGTTTAGAAGGCTTAGGAGCGATTCGTCAATCTATGCTTGAAGCATCAAACGTAAACGTAACCGAAGAATTGGTAAACATGATTGAAGCGCAACGTGTTTATGAAATGAACTCTAAAGTAATCTCTGCTGTTGATAAGATGGCAAGCTTTGTTAACCAACAATTATAATTGGTGATTAGGATGAAACGTCTTCTTTGTTTACTGCTATTAACTACCTTGACTGGGTGTGGATCTTTCTTGATTCAGAATCCAAATTTACAAGAAAATGAAGTGACTTCAGCGACCACCAACGTGGATGCAGTTGAGGGTGACAAAGAAGAAGATACGGGCATTATCGATACGCTTCGTGGTCGTAGTGAGCCGATTTCAGGTGATCCAGCGTGGGCGCCGATTCATCCAAAAGAAAAACCAGAACATTATGCAGCCGCAACGGGCTCATTGTTTAATGTGGATCATGCACAAGACATGTACGATGACACTAAGCCACGTGGTTTAGGCGACATTGTTACCGTTATGCTTGCTGAAAATACCAAAGCGGCAAAAAGTGCCGATGCAGAATTATCAAAGAAAAATGATTCAAGCATGGACCCTCTGCAAGTGGGTGGTCAAGAGTTGCAAGTGGGTGGGCAGTATAATTTCTCGTATGAGTTATCTAACGATAATAAATTTACAGGTAATACGTCTGCGAACCAAAGTAACAGCTTAAGTGGTTCCATTACGGTGGAAGTGATTGAAGTGCTTTCTAATGGTAACTTATTGATCCGTGGAGAGAAGTGGTTAACCCTAAATACTGGGGATGAATACATTCGTCTTAGCGGCACGATTCGTCCGGATGACATTGCTTTTGATAACACAATAGCCTCAACCCGTATTTCAAACGCTCGAATTCAATATTCAGGCACGGGTGATCAACAAGATATGCAAGAACCTGGATTCTTGGCACGATTCTTTAATGTAGCACTATAATAATGACGAATCGTTGGAGTTTTGACGTGAAGAAAAACCTAGTTACCTTAATTCTTACTTGGTTATGCCTAAGTATCTCTACTGCACAAGCGGCACGTATTAAAGACGTGTCAGAAGTTGCAGGAGTTCGTAGTAACCAATTAATCGGCTATGGTTTGGTTTCTGGTTTACCGGGAACGGGCGAATCAACGCCATTTACCGATCAAAGTTTCAATGCCATGTTACAAAACTTTGGCATTCAATTGCCACCAGGCACAAAACCAAAAACGAAAAACGTAGCAGCAGTGATGGTCACTGCGACATTGCCAGCTTTTGCAAAGCAAGGTCAAGTGGTTGATATTACGGTTTCATCTGTTGGTTCAGCAAAAAGCTTACGTGGTGGTACATTATTACAAACCTTCTTAAAAGGCTTGGATGGAAAAACATACGCCATTGCACAAGGTAATTTAATTGTGAGTGGTTTTAGTGCAACCGGTGCTGATGGTTCTAAGATTGTGGGTAATAACCCAACAGTCGGCCGTATTTCTGGTGGTGCAATGGTTGAGCGTGAAGTTCCGTCGCCATTCGGTCGTGGTGATTTCATTACCTTCAACTTACTAGATTCAGATTTTACAACCGCTCAACGTATGGCTGATGCGGTCAATAATTTCCTTGGCCCTAATATGGCTTCAGCGGTTGATGCGACTTCTGTTCGAGTTCGAGCTCCCCGAGATATTAGCCAACGAGTTGCGTTTTTATCTGCGGTAGAAAATGTTAACTTTGACCCAGCAGATGGCTCAGCAAAAATTATTGTGAATTCTCGTACTGGTACGATTGTGGTTGGTAAACACGTTAGATTAAGAGCGGCCGCAGTGACTCACGGTGGAATGACAGTAGCAATCAAAGAAAACCAACAAGTGAGTCAACCGGGACCATTTGGTAATGGTAAAACGGTTGTAACACAAGACTCTGACATCGAAGTAACCGAGAAGCAGGGTAAGATGTTTAAATTTGAACCGGGCTTAACGTTAGACGATTTGGTTCGAGCGGTGAATGAGGTTGGTGCAGCACCATCCGATTTAATGGCAATTCTTCAAGCGTTGAAACAAGCAGGCGCAATTGAAGGCCAACTGATCATTATTTAAGTTTGATTTCAATGATTCTAAAAACGCACTTTTTTGAGGTGCGTTTTTTTATGTTTGTTATTTACAAAATTAGCAGCACGACGACTTGGCATTAAACTTGCTCTAGTTAATAGAGTGTTAGTTGGCCTGATTTTAAATAATAAGTGTGACGATGAATAATTCAGTAAATATGACAGACGTTGGCTTTATCCACGATGTGGGTGGCCTAGATAAATTACGTAAAAGTGCGGTAAATGGCGATCAAGAAAGCCAAGACAAAGCCTTGCGTGCGGCGGCTGTGCAGTTTGAATCGATCTTTACACAAATGCTTTTTAAATCAATGCGTAATGCTAATAGTTCATTTAAATCAGACATGGTGAGCAGTGATAATCAAAAGTTCTTTGAACAAATGCGTGACGACCAAATGTCGACCGAATTATCAAAGCAAGGCTCGCTAGGATTAGCGGATATGATTGTTGCACAACTTGGTGCCTCACTAAATCAAGAACCACCAGTGCACAATGGCAAGAATTTAGAGCAAAATGCACGAGTGGCAATGCGAAGAGCGGCAACGGATGAAACATTGCGTTTGCCTGCAGAGCATCAACCCCTGTCTGCGGCAAAACAAGCGTCACAAACCGAATCACCATCGGCCGTTAAATTAGAACAAATGCTAGCGGCAAGACAAATTCAACAGCCTGAGAAGTTTGATTCACCTCAGCAATTTGTTGATACGATGAAGCCATACGCTGAAAAAGCGGCAAAGGCCTTAGGTATTGATTCAAATGTATTAATCGCTCAGGCCGCATTAGAAACTGGCTGGGGTAAGAAAGTTATTAAGAATTCAGTGGATTCAAGCCATAACTTATTCAACATTAAAGCAGACAGAAGCTGGCAAGGCGATAAGATCGCTAAAAATACGTTGGAATATCACGATAACATTGCCGTTTCAGAGAATGCCGCTTTCCGTTCATACGACAATTATGAAGAAAGCTTCAGTGACTTTGTGCGTTTCTTAAATCAAAATCCACGTTATGAACGCGCATTGCAACAAACACAAAGTTCAGAAAGCTTTATTAAAGGCATTCACAGTGCGGGTTATGCAACGGATCCTAATTACTCAAGCAAAGTAATGAGCGTAATGAAGACGGTTGAAGACTTACTAAAATAATCGCTCACAATGTAATCTCTTGAATCCTGCCTCTTAAATCTAAGTGGCAGGATTTTTTTATTGCCGCTTATAAAAGGAAAGAGGCAAAGAAAGGTGAGCGAGAGGATAAAAAGAGGCAATCGTTTCCCATAGTTTCAGTGGTGCCTCTTTATCTTGTTGATAATTAACAAAATAAAAGTTGGCACATTGATTGCTATATTAGATTTGTTAGGAAATTTTACTGCATCTTTTATAGAGTTTTTTGGAGGCTACATGGGACTTGATCTGCTTAATCTAGGTACACAAGGTGTGCTTACGGCGCAGCGTCAACTGAATACGACCAGTCACAATATTAACAACGTTAATACTGAAGGCTTTAGTCGTCAATCGGTAGTTCAAGAAACAAATATGCCTCATTGGGTGTCAGGTGCAAACCTCGGCGCAGGCGTGCATGTTGCCGCTGTGCGACGTTCGTTTGATCAGTTCGCAACCAATGAACTGAACCTATCGACAACCAATCTAAATTACTCGATGGATACAGAAGCAAATCTTGATGTTCTTACGAATATGATGTCGTCTATTGGCGCTAAACGTATTCCTGAAAACATTAATGATTGGTTTGATGCCGTAAAAACGCTTTCTGATAGCCCTAACGAAATCGGCGCACGTAAAGTCGTCCTTGAAAAATCACGTCTTATTTCACAAAGCTTGAACGACTTTTATGAAAATGTACGTCAGCAAAATGCCGACGTAAATAAAAAGATGGATCTTACTGTAGAGCGTATGAATGGTATTGCTCTAGAGTTAAAAGACATTAACAAGATGATGGTTAAGACCCCTGGTCCGCACAATGACCTAATGGACCGTCATGAAAAGTTAATTAAAGAGCTGTCTCAATACACAAAAGTAACGATCACAAAACGTGATAATGAGAATTCATTCAATGTCTTAATTGGTGGTGGGCACATGTTAGTGTCTGGTACTGAATCAAGTCAATTGAAGATGATTCAAGGAACGCCTGACCCATTACAGCGTCGACTAGCGATGGTTGAAGGCAATGGTGTTAAAGCCATTCAGCATGACAGCATTGGCGGTAAATTATCGTCATTGTTTGAGCTGCGCGATAAAACGATCCCTACAATTATGGATGAACTAGGCCGAGTAGCCGTAGGCTTCAGCAGTGAAGTTAACCGTTTACAAAGCCAAGCCATTGATTTACGTGGGCAGGTCGGTGCAAATATTTTCTCTGACGTAAACTCAGAACAAGCCGTTCGTAGTCGTGCCATTATTTCAGGTGATTCTTCAGCAGAAATCGGTGTATTTATTGACGACATCAGCTTATTGAAAGCCGGTGATTACGCCCTTAAATACGATGGCAGCCAATATACGGTGACCCGACCTACAGGCGAAGTACAACGCTTAGACCCAACCGGTAACCCATCGACCTTTTTCTTAGATGGCATGCGAGTAGAAATTCGCGAACCACTAAGTGCTGGTGAGCGTATATTACTTCGTCCAACCCGTCTTGCGGCTGGCGACATGAAGCTTGAAATGAATGAAGCTGAGAAAATTGCGGCACAGAGT
The DNA here is from genome assembly GCF_963890165.1 of Aliivibrio sp. SR45-2. Classification (NCBI taxonomy): domain Bacteria; kingdom Pseudomonadati; phylum Pseudomonadota; class Gammaproteobacteria; order Vibrionales; family Vibrionaceae; genus Aliivibrio; species Aliivibrio sp. SR45-2. The sequence continues at coordinate 20,505 of NZ_CAWPRC010000170.1, forward strand.
TATGCGAGCTCTGCAACGTTTGCGACAGGTAATGCGAAATTTAAAGTATTACAGTCAGGCGACTTAAAAGAGTTCCAAGTTGTGATTTCTCCAGCAGCGAATCAATTTGCTGTGTTAGACATGAAAGGCAAAATGTTACTTGAGCCACAAACCTATCCGCCAAAAGGTCCAGTGACTGTTGGTGGAACTACGTTTGAATTGTCTGGTGGTGCTGCCGCAAATGATAAGTTTGCAGCAAACCTCGTTCCATCAGAAGGGGATAACGGTAACTTGTTGCTAATGCAAGGTCTGCAAACTCGTAAGGTCATGGACGAAGGCCGTTCAACGGTGATCGACTTGTACCAAAACGTAAATACAGAAGTTGGCCTTAAAAAAGCAACCGCCACTCGTTTAACTGAAGTTGCACGTGTAGAGACCGAAGCGGCACAAAGTCGCGTTGCGTCTGTTTCTGGTGTTAACTTGGATGAAGAAGCAGCAAACATGATGAAGTTTCAACAAGCTTACATGGCGTCTTCTCGCATAATGAAAGCGGCAGATGAAACGTTTAATACAATTCTGCAATTATCGTAACTAAGAGGCATCAGATATGTTAAATCGTATTTCAAGCTTTCATAATTACCAATCAGTGCAGAATGATATTTCTCGACAAGAAGTGAAATTGCATCATAACAGTGCACAATTGGCTTCAGGTAAAAAGCTATTAACGGCAGGGGATGATCCTGTTGCTGCGTTATACGCACAAAATTTAACGCAGAAAAAAGAAGAATTACGTCAATACAGCGATACCATTGTATTAGCTCGTAACCGTTTAGAGCGTCATGAAGTTGCGATTGCGAATGCTGAACAATTTGCCGATGATGCTAAACGTAGTGTTATGGAAATGATTAACGGTTCTCTTGCACCAGAAGACCGCTATGCTCACGCCCAAGACATTAAAGGGATTGCTGATAACTTTTTAAATCTAACCAATATGTTAGATGAATCAGGCAATTACTTATTCTCAGGAACTAAATCAAAAACTCAGCCTTTTTTTAGAGCAAATGATGGAACAGTGACCTACGCGGGTGATGACTACCAACGTAACTTAAAAGTGTCAGGTTCAATTGAAGTGGCTGTAAATGATGCTGGTAATAAGTTGTTTACTGAGATTAAAAATCCATTTGGTGATTACGACCCACAATATGCACTTCAAGAAGGGTCCGAGTTATTGCTGTCAAAAGCAAAAAATATGGATTATACCGATACGTCAACTTACCAAGTCGCTTTTAGTGCTGCAGACAATGGGCAATACAATTACCAGTTATCTCAAGATGGCAGTGTCGTAAAAAGTGCCCAATTTAATCCAGCAGAAGGGATTAAATACGAAGGCGTTGATATTCAGGTTCGTGGGCAATTAAAAGCGGGCGATACTATTACATTAGAACCAAAGAAAACCATCAGCATTTTTGATGCGTTTAAAAAAGCACAAGAACTATCAATGAAAGATGTTTCTGATGCGTCTAGCACGGCTGAATTACACCAAGTGACTGAAGAGTTTCATGCGGCGTTTATTCATTTAAGCCAAGCAAGAGCAGAAGTAGGTACTAGACAGAACACGCTTGACCAACAAGAATCACAACATCAAGATTTTGATTTAACAATTTCAAAATCATTAAGCTCAATAGAAGATCTTGATTACGCTCAAGCAGTGATTGAATTTAATGAAAACACCCGTGCGCTTCAAGCTTCACAGCAAGCGTTTGGTAAAGTAAAAGACATTACTTTATTTAATTACGTGTAACGGACATTCATTTGAAATAAAAAAGCCCAGTAGAAATGCTGGGCTTTTTTATTGATTGCTAACTGATTGAATTATCAGTTTTTTGCATGGGAATATCGTTGCCGCTTCATTGATTTTGTTGCCGCGTAAATGAGAAATTCCGTGATTAAATACACGTAATTTTTCACTAAAATAAAGAGTAATAACCTTACTATCTAATGATGACCATGAAAATTGTATTGATTAAGTCATTGAAAACAAATTAATTGTCAGTTTATTTTAGTATTACTTTCTTTTTTTAAGAAAACTGGCACATCTTATGCTATCTAATAACTATGACTGAGTAGTTCACAGTTTGCCAATGGTAAATGGTGGCATAGCAGTTGCAAAGTAGAGTTCGAAGCTTTGCTTTTGTATGTTAGTCCTTATTTTGTATTTCTACTGATTTAGTATGAGTACGAATATGAATTTGTGACATTGATAATCATTGGCCAATTGTGGCTAATATTAACTATGAATTTTAAATATTTCTGAATAGAGCAGAAATTGATTTCGTGAAAACGAAGCCGAAGGAGAGCAACCATGGCTGTAAATGTAAATACTAACGTAGCTGCGATGACTGCACAGCGTTACTTGAATAACGCAACAAATGATCTAAATAATTCAATGGAGCGCTTGTCTTCAGGTACTAAAATCAACAGCGCAAAAGATGACGCTGCTGGTCTACAAATTTCTAACCGTTTAACAGCTCAGACTCGTGGTCTTGATGTTGCTATGCGTAATGCGAACGATGGTATTTCTATCGCTCAAACGGCTGAAGGTGCGATGAATGAATCGACAAACATCCTTCAACGTATGCGTGACTTGTCATTGCAAGCGGCAAATGGTTCTAATTCAAACCAAGATCGTTCTTCAATCCAAGAAGAAGTACACGCGCTATCTGATGAATTAAACCGTATCGCTGAAACAACGTCATTTGGTGGTCGTCGACTACTTAATGGTCAATTTGGTGAATCTGCATTCCAAATTGGTGCAAACTCAGGCGAAGCTATTCTTATTAAACTGCCATCTGTACGTTCTGATGACGACAGCATGGGCGGTCAGCGTTTTGTTTCTGAAAACGGAAAAACAGCTGAGTGGAACGTTGAAACGGGTAAAAACGACTTAAAACTTGAGTTTACTACGAAGAAAGGCGAAGCGGTTTCTATCAATATCAATGCTAAAGCAGGCGATGACATTGAAGAACTAGCAACGTACATCAATGGTCAATCAGACAAGATCTCTGCGTCTGTTGGTGATGAAGGTAAACTGCAACTGTTTGTTGCTGAACCATCAATTGAAGGTGAATTAGCGGTTTCTGGTAATCTTGCTTCAGAGCTAGGTTTAGCTGGCGGCGTTGGTACTAAAGCAACGGTTGATAAACTGGACGTAACGTCTGTTGGTGATGCACAAGTGTCTATCGGTGTTATCGATTCAGCGCTTGCTTACATTGACCGTGAACGTGCTGATTTAGGCGCGAAACAAAACCGTCTAGGTCACAGCATCAACAACTTGTCTAACATTCAAGAGAATGTGTCTGCTTCTAATAGCCGAATCAAAGATACTGATTTTGCTAAAGAAACAACAAACATGACAAAAGCACAAATCCTTCAGCAGTCTAGTACCTCTATTCTTGCTCAAGCGAAACAGTTACCAAACGCTGCACTAAAATTACTGCAGTAATAGTAACGAACAACAGTCATTAAGATTGAACAAGAGGTGCTCTCATCTCTCATCAACCTCTTGTTCAACTGATTGTTGGCAAGCTTTAGGTAACTGGTTTTTTGTGGTTCTTCTCACAGATCTCCTCATAAAAAACCAACCTAGCTTTATGCCCCGTAAGGGGCTTCCCCCTCAAATTTCATCCTATTTTATTTAGAAAATCACACAACGGTCGATGACTTACTGTCTATTTATTTAAGTAAGGTCATGTTGTGAACTCATTCTTACGCTTTTTATTATTAAGCTCTCTGCCTTTTTCTGCATTAAGTGCTCAACCGCATCATTCTTCTATATCTGTTTCCAACTATGATTCGTTTATTTTAGCGAAGTCATGCATTGATTCTAGCGTCGTCTCCTATTTTGAAGAGAAAGGGATTACTCCTGAAAACAGCCATGTTAAAGGGTATGGTTCGTGCTTTAATACGCCTAAACACAAAGTGAAACACTCATCAAAAAAGGGATTAAAACACTATTTAGGTAACGGGTGTTCAGATCCTGCACTTATTAAACTATTGAAAAGTGAAGGTATTGATCCTCGCTATTATCAAATAAAAAGTAGTGAACGCTGTCAGCATCAAAATATCAGTTAAGCTTTGAGTATTTAGGCCGATATACTTATTAAGATAAAAATTCATTAAGAGATTGTTATGTCTGTAACGGTAAACACCAATGTGTCTGCAATGACGGCACAGCGATATTTAAATCAAGCAACCGACCATTTAAATCAGTCAATGGAACGCCTCTCATCCGGCAAGCGTATTAATAGCGCGAAAGATGATGCCGCCGGTTTGCAGATATCGAATCGATTGCAAGCGCAGATGAGTGGGTTAGATGTTGCCGTTCGTAATGCGAATGATGGTATTTCCATTGCTCAAACGGCGGAAGGTGCAATGAATGAAAGCACCAATATCCTTCAACGCATGCGCGATTTAGCTTTGCAATCGTCGAATGGGTCTAATGCCCTTCAAGATAGACAAGCGATTCAAGAAGAATCAGACGCATTAAACGATGAGCTTAATCGTATTGCTGAAACAACGTCTTTTGGTGGACGCCGTTTATTGAATGGTCAATTTGGTACATCGACATTTCAAATTGGTGCTAACGCAGGTGAAGCGGTTCACCTCACGCTAGGCAGCATGCGATCAGATACATTAGCGATGGGCGGTTTTAATTACACCTCTCAAAACCAATTAAACAAAGGGTGGACAGTGCCAGAAGGCCGTCAAACGTTAACCCTGTCTTTTAATGATAAAGAAGGCAAAGCACAAGAGATCACGATTGAAGCGAAAGCGGGTGATGATATTGAAGAGCTAGCCACTTACATTAATGGGCAAAATGATACGGTTCAAGCGTCTGTTGATGATAACGGGCAACTGCAGTTATTTACAGCGGGGGACTTGGTATCCAGTGCTGTGACGTTTGGTGGAACCTTATCCGCCGAGTTAGCGGTTGGTGGTGCTGTTTTTGATACGGTGAATGATTTAGATTTGACCAGTGTTGGTGGTTCACAAAAAGCGATTGCGACCTTAGATGCCGCATTAGGTTTTGTTGATCAAGAGCGAGCGACATTAGGGGCATTTCAGAATCGATTTGGTCATGCGATTAATAATTTAAATAATATTCATGAGAACATCGCGTCGTCAAATAGCCGAATTGAAGACACGGACTTTGCAAAAGAAACCGTAGAAATGATGAAAGCACAGATCTTACAACAGGTAAGTTCGACAATATTAGCGCAAGCAAAGCAATCCCCTGACATTGCATTAAAATTATTAGGCTAATGAGGGAGTGAATGTCTTTTCTCTTTTTATTAAACCAGCATTGAGCTGGTTTTTTTTCGCCTAGAGAAAAGGTAAGTGACGTTTAAAGACAGAGAATGCGCCTTTTGTTGATAAAGCACTCAAAAGATTCTTTTTATATCAATGAGATACTGTTCACTTGGCGGGTTGGCTTAAAACTTGAGCTATTTTTCTGTCAGATTTTAAAAACTTTGAAGCACGATCATGGTTCATAAAGTAATCGGTTATTTTATAAAGAAAACAATAAAGGTTTATTTTTAACCGTCGCTAAATTAAGTATCAGGCGCTACTGGTTAGGATTGGTAGCACCGAATAATGAAGCTCAGTTTTCCGAACTCCGGAAAACAATCGGAAAACTAAACGGAGATACCACTATGTCGATTACAGTAAATACGAACGTATCAGCGATGACGGCTCAGCGTTACTTGAACAATGCAACAGATGGCGTAAATAAATCAATGGAACGCTTATCTTCTGGCTATAAAATTAACAGCGCGAAAGACGATGCGGCTGGTTTGCAAATTTCAAACCGCTTAACGTCACAATCTCGTGGCTTAGATGTTGCTGTTCGTAATGCTAACGATGGTATTTCTATTGCACAAACCGCAGAAGGGGCGATGAATGAGTCAACCAACATTCTGCAACGTATGCGTGATTTATCGCTTCAATCTTCAAATGGATCAAATACCACGTCTGATCGTGAAGCGATTCAGCAAGAAGTGGGTGCATTGAATGATGAACTAAACCGAATTGCAGAAACAACATCATTTGGTGGCTCACGTCTTCTTAATGGTCAGTTTGGTACTAAGTCTTTCCAAATCGGTGCTGATTCTGGTGAAGCCGTTATGCTGAATTTAAGTAACATGCGTTCAGATTCTGCATCAATGGGTGGCACAAGCTATAAGGCAGAAACAGAGCTTGGTGCTGGTTGGGCAGTTAATGCTGAAAATTCAGAATTAAAAGTCTCGTTTTTAAATAAAGCAGGCGAAGAGAAAGAGTTAACTATTAATGCGAAAGCTGGCGATGACATTGAGCAAGTTGCGACTTACATTAATGGTCAAACGGATTCTATTAATGCCTCTGTTTCAGAAAAGGGTGAGCTTCAGATTGTGACCTCTAATGATAAAGTGAAAGGTGAAGTAAGCTTCGGTGGTTCTCTTGCTGGCGAACTAAAAATGGGCGCAGCTCAAGCTGAAACCGTAAAAAGTATTGATGTAACGACAGTGGGTGGCTCTCAGAAGTCAGTGGCGATACTGGATGCGGCAATGCAGTTTGTTGATTCTAATCGTGCCGATTTAGGGGCATTCCAAAACCGCTTTAATCACGCAATTTCTAACTTAGATAACATTAATGAAAATGTGTCTGCGTCTAATAGCCGTATTAAAGATGTCGATTTTGCAAAAGAAACAACAGAGATGACAAAAGCTCAAATTCTTCAACAAGCAAGTTCGTCTATTTTAGCTCAAGCTAAGCAAGCGCCAAATGCGGCTCTTGGTCTATTAAGATAGTCGGCAGTGAAAAGCTTCTAAGGTAATAGTGCTCTCACACTATGCCAAAGCCGGGGATTACCTCGGCTTTTTTTATGCTTCTTATTTCATTATTTTGTTTTTTATATTAAGACTATAAATAAATAGCCGTACTGTAAACTGGGTTAACTTTTCTTTTTGTTTATAAAGTCATCAATAATCATCTATTTGCAGAGATCTTCCTCACATTTTACCTTTCACTCCAATTAATTTCGTTTTTTTTGCATTTTTTACTAAAGACTTTCTGAGATCGAGCGATAACGTAATTACCAAAGCATAACGCCTGAAAAATTGAAAATTCTTGAAAAAGAAAAACTTAAAAAATGAAAAGTTTTTCTAAAGTAATTTGAAATCAGGTCGTTAAGTTAAGTACTAACGATGATTAATACGGTTTCCAATCCAGGAGCGGAGTGGTTCGAAACCAAAGCGGAGATATAAGATTATGGCTATAAATGTAAACACAAACGTATCAGCAATGACTGCACAGCGTTACTTAAACAACGCAACTAACGACCTAAACAGCTCAATGGAGCGTTTGTCTTCAGGTCTTAAAATTAACAGTGCAAAAGATGATGCGGCTGGCCTACAAATTTCAAATCGTCTAACTTCTCAAACTCGCGGCTTAGATGTTGCAGTTCGAAATGCAAACGATGGTATCTCAATGGCGCAAACTGCTGAAGGCGCGATGAACGAAACAACGAACATCCTTCAACGTATGCGTGATTTATCACTTCAATCTTCAAACGGTTCAAATACATCAGCTGACCGTGGCGCAATTCAAGAAGAAGTGGTTGCTTTGAATGACGAGTTAAACCGTATTGCAGAAACAACGTCATTTGGTGGTTCTCGCCTACTGAATGGTCAATTTGGTACTAAGTCTTTCCAAATCGGTTCAGATTCAGGTGAAGCAGTAATGCTAACACTGAATAACATGCGCTCTGATACGACAGAGATGGGTGGTTCAACTTACTCAGCGACTGAAGGCAAAGATTCAAGCTGGAAAGTAGGCGCTGAGAGCTCAGAATTAACAATGAATTTTGTTGATAAAGACGGCAAAGAGCAAAATATCTCAATCAACGCGAAAACTGGCGACGACATTGAAGAAGTAGCGACTTACATCAATGGTCAAAGTAACGCGATAAACGCGTCTGTTACCGGTGAAGGCAAACTGCAAGTATTTGCATCTGCTGACGCGAGTGATATTAAATTTGGTGGTTCACTAAGCAGTGAATTAGGTATGGGTAACAAGGTTGCCGATACAGTAAAAAGCATTGATGTAACAACCGTAGGTGGCTCACAAAAAGCCGTTGCGATTCTTGACTCAGCAATGCAATACGTTGATTCAAATCGTGCAGACCTTGGTGCTTTCCAAAACCGCTTTGGCCACGCTATCAGCAACTTAGAAAATATTAATGAGAACGTTAATGCGTCTAACAGCCAAATCAAAGATGTTGATTTTGCTAAAGAAACGACAGCAATGACGAAAGCTCAAATCCTGCAACAAGCGAGCTCTTCAATTCTAGCTCAAGCTAAGCAGGCACCAAATGCAGCATTAGGCCTGTTGGGCTAATCAGCATAGTAAATACTTGTGAGAATGGGCGTTTATGCGACACGCTGGATACCTTCCCAACAGGTCATGAGTAAGTCTGACTTACTTTTTAACATTAAACTTAGGCTATCTCGTTATGTATTTTGTAGAGGTGAGAGTCTACAAAGTGCATTGAGATACGCTTTATTAAATATATGTGAGAATCAATGGCTGGTTTGGAGGATGAGACTAAACCACCATTGAACAATTTTCCTTAGGAGATCTATTTATGTCTATTACAGTAAATACTAACGTATCAGCAATGACAGCACAGCGTTACTTAAACAGCGCAACATCTGACGTTAACCAATCAATGGAACGTCTGTCTTCTGGTAGCAAAATCAACAGTGCTAAAGATGATGCTGCTGGCCTACAAATCTCTAACCGTCTAAACACGCAAACTCGTGGTCTAGACGTAGCGGTTCGTAACGCAAACGACGGCATCTCTATGATGCAAACTGCTGAAGGCGCAATGAAAGAGACGTCAAACATTCTTTCTCGTGTACGTGACCTTGCACTGCAATCTTCAAATGGTTCAAACACTGACGCTGACCGTGGCGCGATCCAACAAGAAGTAACGGCTCTTTCTGATGAAATGAACCGTATTGCTGAAACAACTTCTTTTGGTGGTACTCGTCTACTTAACGGTAACTTCGGTACTAAATCTTTCCAAGTTGGTGCTGATTCTGGTGAAGCAGTAATGCTTACTTTGAACAACCTACGTGCAGACGAAGCTAACATGGGTGGCCAATCTTTCACTGCGAAAGAAGGTGTTGCTGCTGGTTGGACTGCTGGTAAAGACGCAAACATGACTATTTCTTTCACAGACAAATCTGGCGAAGATCAATCTGTTTCTATCAACGCTAAAGCTGGCGACGATATCGAAGAAGTAGCAACTTACATCAACGGCCAAACTGACAAAGTTAGCGCTTCTGTTGGCGAAGATGGCAAGCTACAAGTATTCGCAGCTAAAGGCACAATCGAAGGCGAAATCGCATTCTCTGGTGCTCTAGCGAACGAAACTGGTATGTCTGACGCTGTTCAAGCTCAAAAAACAGTGGGTAACATCGATGTTACTACTGTAGCTGGTTCTCAAGACGCAGTAGCGGTTGTTGATGCAGCAATGAAATTTGTTGATAGCCACCGTTCTGAGCTAGGTGCTGCTCAAAACCGTATGGGTCACACAATCAACAACTTAGACAACATTAACGAAAACGTGTCTTCTGCTAAGAGCCAAATCAAAGACGTTGATTTCGCGAAAGAAACAACTGAAATGACTAAAGCACAAATCCTACAGCAAGCAAGCTCTTCTATCTTAGCTCAAGCTAAGCAAGCGCCAAACGCTGCTCTAGGTCTATTACGTTAATCGTATCGATTAAGTAATAACACATGAATAGGTAGGTGGGCGGCTTCATCGTCAACCCACTTACTGAAATATGACAGCAGGAGACGCTACTCTTGCTGTCTTTTTTCGTATTAGGCGGAAAATATTATGAACTTATCATCTGTCTCTTCATCAATCTTCTCCTCTCTTTCTTCAAATGACGGCACGCAAATTGCTAGTTCTAGTCTACAACCAACACTTTCTGTGAAAACAGACACGCAGGCCGCGCCAGTAGAGCATTCAGAATCATTGACTCCTGGCCAAGCCATTGTCGTCGAAGCACAGGAAAAGCTTGAAACAAAAAAGAAAGAAGAACTTCATAACGCGGTAAAAGAGTTAAATGAACACGTAAAAAGCTTAGATCGAGGACTGTCGTTTCGTCTTGATGAAGAATCAGGACGGCAGGTTATTACCGTTATTGAGGTTAGCTCCGGTGATATCATTCGCCAGATCCCCGACGAAAAGATGTTGGAAGTTGCTAGAGATCTTGCTGCTAGTGCATCAGGGTTAATCGCCATGAAGATATAAACCATTAATTGA
>NZ_CAWPRC010000171.1:0-27179 GCF_963890165.1 Aliivibrio sp. SR45-2
TATTAGCTAACCACTCTTTGACATCTTTCGATACTTCCATTGATACACCACGAGCATCTAATTGTGCTTGTAATTCAACAATGAACTTATCAACAACTTGCCCGATCACGTCTTTGCCTAAGTGCTCAAACCAAATAATATTATCCAGACGGTTTCTAAATTCTGGCGTAAATACTTTTTTAATCGCAGCCATCGCATCGGTACTGTGATCTTGTTGGATTAAACCAATAGATTTCTTGACCGTTTCATGGACACCGGCATTGGTTGTCATTACAAAAATAACATTACGGAAATCAGCTTTACGGCCATTGTTATCCGTTAATGTCCCATTATCCATAACTTGCAGTAGCAAATTAAATACGTCAGGGTGTGCTTTTTCAAGCTCATCAAGTAATACGACAGAATGAGGGTGCTTAATAACCGCGTCGGTTAATAGACCTCCCTGCTCGTAACCAACGTAACCAGGAGGAGCACCGATCAAGCGACTAACAGTATGACGCTCACCGTACTCAGACATATCAAAACGTAATAATTCTATGCCTAATGCTTTTGCTAATTGTACTGTTACTTCAGTTTTACCAACCCCTGTAGGACCCGCAAACAAGAAAGAACCAACAGGTTTATTATCAGCACCTAATCCAGCACGACTTAATTTAATGGCTTCACATAAAACATCGATGCCTTGATCTTGCCCAAACACTAACATTTTAAGTTTAGCATCCAGTTTTTTCAGTACATCTTTATCGCTTGATGATACTGATTTTTCTGGAATACGAGCCATTTTAGCAACCATCGATTCTATATCAGCAACATTGATGGTTTTTTTACGACGGCTAACTGGAGTCAAACGACAACGGGCACCAGCTTCATCAATCACATCAATCGCCTTATCTGGCAAGTGACGTTCATTAATGTATTTCGCTGACAGTTCTACCGCAGCACGGAGTGCTTTATTGGTATAACGAACCTCGTGGTGTTCTTCATATTTACTTTTCAGACCCATTAATATTTTAGTTGTATCATCTATCGATGGTTCTAAAATATCAATTTTTTGGAATCGACGAGCAAGCGCTCGTTCTTTTTCAAAAATAGTACTGTGTTCTTGATAAGTTGTAGAACCAATACAACGTAACTTACCGCTGCTTAGTAATGGCTTAATTAAATTAGCCGCATCAACTTGCCCACCAGAAGCGGCACCAGCGCCAATAATGGTATGGATTTCATCAATGAATAAAATCGCATGCTCTTCTTTTTCAAGCTGTTTTAAAATGGCTTTAAATCGTTTTTCAAAATCACCACGATATTTAGTACCCGCTAATAGAGAACCAATATCAAGAGAATAAATAATACAATCTTTAATCACATCGGGAACTTGTTCTTCAACAATTCTCCATGCTAACCCTTCCGCTATCGCCGTTTTTCCGACTCCAGCTTCACCCACTAGTAATGGGTTATTTTTACGTCGACGACAAAGAACTTGAATTGTTCGTTCAACCTCTTGCTCACGACCAATCAACGGATCAATACCGCCATTTTTAGCGACTTGATTTAAGTTAGTTGCGAAGCTTTCTAATTGATCATCAGAATTGCCTTCAACAGCAGCTTCTACATTTGATTGTTCTGAATTCTCATCTCGATTTTCTGGTGCACCATGAGAAATAAAGTTAACAATATCCAGTCGACTAATATCATTCTTTTTAAGAAGATAAGCAGCGTGAGATTCTTGCTCGCTAAAAATAGCGACTAAAACATTCGCGCCAGTGACTTCATTACGACCTGATGATTGAACATGAAAAACAGCTCGTTGAAGAACACGTTGAAAGCTTAACGTTGGCTGCGTTTCACGACTATCATCGTCAGCTGGAATAAGAGGAGTTGTTTGTGTTATGAATTCATCAATTTCTGTCGAAAGAGCATCCAGGTCTGTATGGCAAGCAATAAGAGCTTCGTGTGCAGATGGGTTCTCTAATAGAGCAAATAACAAATGCTCCACTGTCATAAATTCATGACGCTTTTCTCTTGCACGAGCAAACGCACTGTTTAAACTCGCTTCTAATTCTTTATTTAGCATAGGAACCTCCCAAAACACCAAATGATGGTGTAACGAACAAACTTAAGCTTGCTCCATTGTACACAGTAGTGGGTGCTCATTATCACGCGAATAAATGTTTACTTGCGCAACTTTAGTTTCAGCAACTTCAGCAGTAAAAACCCCACATACTGCTTTCCCTTCATAATGCACAGTAAGCATTAATTGTGTCGCTTTTTCCAAATCCATGGAAAAAAATTTATCTAAAACTTCAACAACAAACTCCATTGGAGTGTAATCATCATTATTTAAAACTACCTTATACATCGGCGGCGGCTTTAAACCTGTTTTCTCCAGTTCCAGAACATCTGAATCAGGAGAAATCCATTCATAGAATTTACTCATGTCGGCAACTAATTCGTTAAAAAACATTTTTGATACTGCAAGGTATCTCCTACTATTCAGCCTAATCTAGACGAGGAGTTACATCAAACAAAAGATGTGAATTTAACGTCTTTATCACCTATTTAGTGACCGTTTGCATAGAAAATCATCGATAACACAAATAAAGAATAGAGCCTTTTTTTCTTTATAACCACTTAATTTATCAAATTGATATTATTGATATAAATGTTAATCTTAAATGTGATATTAAACATAAATGTTACAAAGGTAACCAATTTGTACTTGACTCCCTCTTTATATTTAATAGAGTGTACCTAGTAGTGGTTATCAATTAGGCAAAAACTTAATTGATAGACATTATGCTAGGTAACTAAAAATGCAGAGGGATGTATAGCATGGCAATAGGCACAGTAAAATGGTTCAATAACGCCAAAGGGTTTGGCTTCATTTGTCCAGAAGGTGAGGATGGTGATATTTTTGCTCATTACTCAACAATCGAGATGGATGGCTACCGTACATTAAAAGCAGGACAAGCTGTCACCTACGAAATTCATGAAGGCCCTAAAGGCTATCATGCAAGCGAAATTAAACCGCTTGAAGGTGAAGCTGTAAAATAGCATAAAATAATACTTACTGTTAAAGTGAGATCAAAGGTGAGTATTACTACTCACCTTTTTTGAACCTATCACATAAGAAATACTCTAAACTCCAATCAATTTATTCAGGGAACTATTTTGAAATATTTTATTTCGTTTATTCTACTTCTCACCCTTTCTGGTTGTGTGTCTGAAACTTATCAAGAAAAAAGCACCATAAATTTAGTCACTACTGGTGATATTAATAATATCCTTCAAAACAAAACCACATTCGCTTGGCACCCTACAATTAGTGCTAACTTTTTAAATAAAGAATTAAATAACAGAGACATAGAACAACGATTCTCACAAGCATTGAAAGCATCCCTAGAACAAAAGGGATACTTATTTACAGATAATGTTAGTAACGCAGATTTTTATATTGGTTATGGCTTAGGAATAGAAGAAAACATTAAAGATATGGCCATTCTAGAAAAAACAGGCTTATTAACGGGAATACAACCAATAGGTATTGATGATAATGATGACTCACAAAAAGCGAGTATCTTTATTGCCCTCTTTTTACCAAATCAGCCTTATCAACAATGGTCAGTGTTAGCTCAAGGCTATACAAATACTGACAATACGTACTCTGTAGATGAAGTCACTGAACTGATGCTCCATGATCTAAAAGAGAAGCAATAAATATCAGATGAAAAATAAGCAGCTAACCTAGCTGCTTATTTCCGTTATGACGAACAACTTATTTCCATTTTCTTACCCCAACTCGGAGGTAAATTCGCATAATGTTCAAATTCAATATGTTCATCAAAAGGCGACCGAAGCAATAAACTCAAAGCTTCTAGTTCGCTATAGTCCCCTTCTTGTGCTTTATCTATCGCTTGCTGTGCTAGGTAGTTTCGAAGAATATATTTAGGGTTAACTTCTCGCATTTTTTTACATCGAGAGGCCATTGTCTCATGCTCTTTCTCACAACGAGTTACGTATAAACTAACCCATAATTTCGCCGTATCTCGATCGATAAATAAATCAATAATCGCTTTCTCATTATGAGTATCAACATTTGATAACTCTCGTAAAAAACGCGTGTAATCCACCGAATTTTGAGACAATAATTCAAACATTGATTCAAATAATCGACTATCTCCGTCTTGCTTTGTTATTAGCCCTAATTTTTGTCTCATTAATTGACTAAAATAACCATGTAATTGCACTTCGTATTGTTCTAGCGCTTGATCTAAATCGACCTTATCAATCAGTGGAGATAAAGCATGAGCAAGGGCAGATAGATTCCATAAGCCAATTCTTGGTTGTTGATTAAATGCATAGCGTCCTTGATAGTCAGAATGGTTACAAATGTATCCCGGTTCATAATCATCAAGAAAGCCAAAAGGGCCATAATCAAATGTTTGCCCAATGATAGACATATTGTCCGTATTCATTACACCATGAGCAAAACCCACCGCTTGCCAATGTGCAATCATCTTAGCCGTACGATCAACGATCTCATTAAACATAGCGGCATAAGGATTATCATTATCTAAGCAATCTGGAAAATGCCATTCAATGACTTTGTCCGCTAATAATTTATGTTCCCCCAATAAATTCGAATAAAAGAGATGCTCAAAATGACCAAAGCGAACATGAGTTTCTGCCACACGAAGTAACAATGCTCCGGTTTCATATCCTTCTCGATAAACAGGCGTATCGCTACCCATCATCCCTAACGCTCTTGTGGTAGGAATACCTAATCCGAACATCGCTTCGCTGCACAAATACTCTCGAATCGTCGATCGTAATACCGCTCTCCCATCCCCTGAGCGAGAATAAGGTGTTCGACCAGCCCCTTTTAAATGAATATCAAAACTGGCACCGGCTTTATCTTTGATCTCAGCCAGTAATAACCCCCGACCATCACCTAAATCAGGATTGTAACTGCCAAATTGATGCCCAGCGTATTTCATTGCCAAAGGAGAAAATTGAGACGGAACAACCTCTCCAGAAAAACCAGATAATAACTCAGTATCTGCCGCAGGATCTAAAGGCAAATTAAACCGTTTAGCGAGTTTTTCATTCCACATTATCCAATGGACATTGTTTAACGGTTGTGGCGGTACATGAGTAAAGAGAAGTGGAGGAAGCTCAGAATAACGAGTACTAAGTGAAAGGGAATTCCAAATCGACATCATTTAATCCATTAAAAGTAAATTAAGCTAACGCTAACATATTAAAAATGGATATGACAGATATGAAAAAAGCCGCAGTAACTTTTCAGTTATTGCGGCTTTTTCAATTTGGTACGCCCTGAAGGATTCGAACCTTCGACCACCTCCTTAGAAGGGAGGTGCTCTATCCAGCTGAGCTAAGGGCGCTCTATGGGGTAGGATTATACGAATATACGAAACTAGATCAATCCTTTTCTATCATTATCTCACTGAGTGCTGAAAAAAAAGGCATATTGTCTATTCTTTGATTCAATATATACATATTACATTGATTTAAAGGTGCTTGTTATTGGTTCGACGATTTATCATCTTCAAAAACAGCAAAAAGCAAACGTTTGCGTTGTAGCTATTATTATTTAATTCTGAGACAATGCGCACGTCAATCAGTCCAAGCCCTTGAAAGGATCACTATGACCGCTCAAATTATCGATGGAAAACTTATTTCTCAAACTGTTCGCTCTGAAGTCGGTGCTCGTGTAAAAGCCCGCATAGAGGCCGGACTGCGTGCTCCTGGTCTAGCCGTTGTTTTGGTAGGACAAGATCCTGCGTCTCAAGTCTATGTAGGAAGTAAACGCCGTGCCTGTGAAGAAGTTGGATTCGTATCAAAATCTTATGATTTACCAACCACGACCACAGAAGCGGAATTGCTGACATTAATTGATACACTAAATCAAGATCCTGAAATCGATGGTATTTTGGTTCAGTTACCTCTTCCTGCAGGAATGGATAGCACTAAAATTTTAGAGCATATCGATCCAGAAAAAGACGTCGATGGATTTCACCCGTACAACGTAGGGCGTCTATCTCAACGTATTCCAAAATTACGTTCATGCACACCAAAAGGCATTATCACTCTACTTGATCGCTACAATATTCAAGTTCGAGGGATGCACGCTGTTGTCGTTGGGGCCTCAAATATTGTTGGTCGCCCGATGACCCTTGAATTGCTTCTTGCTGGTTGCACCACGACGACTTGTCACCGTTTCACAAAAGATTTAGAGCATCACATTCGCCAAGCTGATCTTGTTGTGGTTGCGGTAGGCAAACCAAACTTTATCCCTGGAGAGTGGATAAAAGAAGGCGCTGTTGTGGTCGATGTTGGTATTAACCGTCTAGACACAGGTAAGCTCATTGGTGACGTTGAATTTGATGTAGCCAAAACAAAAGCAAGCTATATCACTCCCGTTCCTGGTGGCGTTGGTCCAATGACCGTAGCAAGTTTAATTGAAAACACATTATTGGCTTGTGAGCAATTCCACAGCAAATAGTCATTAAACCTATTAATCAAAATATCAATTAGCGGACTTTATTAAGTTCGCTTTTTTTATACCTGCGTGTTGCCGCATTTCTCGATCAATTTTTATTCTATTTTCGGTTTTTTCTTGGACAAAATAAGGGTTTAGTTACTAACCTTAAGATGTGTAATAAAAAAAACGGATGACAAGAGGAAATGGATATGAGTATTTTTGACCACTATCAAGCCCGTTACGAAGCGGCAAAAGATGAAGAGCTTTCACTGCAAGATTTCTTATCACTATGTAGTCAGGACAAAAGTGCTTATGCCAATGCAGCAGAAAGACTTTTATTGGCCATTGGTGAGCCCGAAGTCATTGACACAGCTCTTGATCCTCAGCTTAGTCGTATATTCTCAAACCGAGTGATTTCTCGCTATGAGACATTCAAAGACTTCTATGGCATGGAAGAGCCAATTGAACAAATCGTGTCTTACCTAAAGCATGCTTCTCAAGGCTTAGAAGAGCGCAAACAAATCCTTTACTTGCTCGGTCCTGTTGGTGGTGGTAAATCATCACTTGCCGAAAAACTAAAAAGTCTCATGCAACAATTACCCATTTATGTATTAAGTGCAAATGGCGTTCGTAGTCCTGTAAATGATCATCCTTTCTGCTTATTTGACGTAGCCGAAGATGGTGAACTATTAAAAAAAGAATATGGCATTGAGAAGCGAAATCTACGTTCTATTATGTCCCCTTGGGCAGCGAAAAGATTGCACGAATTTGGCGGTGACATCACGCAATTTAAAGTGATTAAAGTAAACCCTTCTATTCTTGACCAAATCGGTATTGCTAAAACTGAACCCGGTGATGAAAACAACCAAGACATCTCTTCTCTGGTCGGTAAAGTAGACATCCGTCAATTAGAGCATTTCGCCCAAGATGACCCCGATGCTTATAGCTATTCAGGATCACTCTGTAAAGCCAACCAAGGTTTAATGGAATTTGTCGAAATGTTTAAAGCGCCAATTAAAGTACTACACCCTCTTCTAACAGCAACACAAGAAGGAAACTTTAATGGAACAGAAGGCTTATCAGCATTGCCTTTTGACGGCATGATTTTAGCTCACTCAAACGAATCAGAATGGCAAACATTCCGAAACAACAAAAACAACGAAGCTTTTTTAGATCGAGTTTATATCGTTAAAGTCCCATATTGTTTACGTGTTTCTGAAGAAATAAAAATATACCAAAAGCTGTTAGAACACAGTGAATTATCTCAAGCACCTTGTTCACCAAGCACCCTTGGCATCTTAGCTCAATTCACCATACTTTCGCGCCTAAAAGATCCTGAGAATTCATCTCTATTCTCTAAAATGCGGGTTTATGATGGGGAAACATTGAAAGACACGGATCCAAAAGCAAAAAGCTATCAAGAATATAAAGATTTTGCTGGTGTGGATGAAGGCATGTCAGGCCTATCCACTCGATTCGCTTTCAAAATTCTGTCACGCGTATTTAACTTTGATCAAACCGAAGTCGCAGCAAACCCCGTTCACCTTTTTTATGTCATTGAACAACAAATTGAACGAGAACAATTCGCTCAAGATGTTGCCGATAAATACACCGAATTTGTGAAAGGTTTTCTTGTACCAAAATACGTTGAGTTTATTGGTAAAGAAATTCAAACCGCTTACTTAGAATCTTATTCAGAATACGGACAAAATATCTTTGATCGTTACGTCACTTATGCCGATTTTTGGATCCAAGATCAAGAATATCGAGATCCAGATACTGGTCAGTTATTTGATCGCTCAGCATTAAACGATGAGCTAGAAAAAATAGAAAAAACCGCAGGGATAAGTAATCCTAAAGATTTCCGAAATGAAATTGTTAACTTTGTTCTTAGAGCCAAAGCCAATAATAACGGCCACAACCCTAAATGGACCAGTTATGAAAAGCTGCGTGTTGTTATTGAGAAAAAAATGTTCTCAAACACAGAAGATTTACTGCCAGTAATTTCTTTTAACGCGAAAACATCAACAGATGATCAGAAAAAACACGATGATTTTGTCGCTCGTATGATGGAGAAAGGGTATACCAAAAAACAAGTTCGCTTGCTTGCTGAGTGGTACCTACGCGTTCGTAAATCTTCATAATCAACCAACAGGACGTTGCAGCCTATATCTCATAGGCTGCCCCTACCAAAATATAGGGGGACATATTATGGCTCAATTTATTGATCGAAGATTGAACGGAAAAAAGAAAAGCACCGTCAACAGACAGCGCTTTATTCGTCGCCACAAAGACCAAATTAAACGTGCGGTCTCTGATGCAGTAAACCAACGTTCAGTAACGAATACTGAAACGGGCGAAAGCATATCTATTCCTAAAGGGGACATCTCTGAACCTATTTTTCATCAAGGTCAGGGAGGCATTCGCGAACGCGTTCATCCAGGAAATGACCAATTTATCAAAGGAGATAAAATCGAACGCCCTCAAGGAGGCGCGGGAGGGGGGTCAGGAGACGGTGACGCCAGTGCCGACGGTGAAGGAGAAGATGAATTTAGTTTCCAAATTTCAAAAGATGAATACTTAGACATTCTTTTTGAACAACTTGAATTGCCTAATTTAGAAAAAAACCAAGTTCAAAAAATAACAGAATGGGAAACACATCGCGCTGGGTATCAAACAGCCGGTGTTCCATCAAACATAGACATTGTTCGTTCGCTGCAGCAATCACTTGCTCGCCGTACTGCCATGACAGCAGGAAAAAGACGCTTACTTAAAGAACTAGAACAAGAACTTGAGAACATAAAAAACAGCGAACCTGCACAACCGCTCTCGGTTCGACAAATGAAAGAAGAAATCGAAGCATTAAGAACCAAAATTAAACATGTGCCTTATATTGATTCTTTCGATTTACGCTATAAAAACTATGAACGAACCCCTATCCCATCAAGCCAAGCGGTTATGTTTTGTTTAATGGACGTATCCGGCTCCATGGATCAAGCGACTAAAGACATTGCTAAACGCTTCTATGTCTTACTTTATTTATTCTTAACTCGTACTTATGAAAATGTCGACGTTGTTTTTATTCGCCACCATACTCAAGCAAAAGAAGTTGATGAGCATGAATTTTTCTACTCCCAAGAAACGGGAGGCACTATGGTTTCAAGCGCATTAAAACTCATGAATGACATTGTCACTAAACGTTATCCCGCCAATGAGTGGAATATTTATGCTGCTCAAGCCTCTGATGGGGACAACTGGGCAGACGATTCACCAAAATGTAAGGAGCTACTTACTACGTCAATTCTTCCTTATTGCCAATATTATTCCTACATTGAAATCACAAAACGAACACACCAAACACTGTGGAACGAATATGAAAAACTATCTCAAGGGTGCAATAACTTTGCGATGAAAAATATCAAAACCGTTGATGATATTTACCCTATTTTTAGAGAATTATTCCACAAACAATTGGCTTAGGAGGAAATACTATGAATAAAAAAAGTAGGTTACCTGATGGGCCCGATTGGACCTTTCAAACTTTAGAACAATACCATGTTGAAATTAAGCGCGTTGCGGAGTATTACCGTTTAGATACCTATCCTAACCAGATTGAGATCATCACCGCTGAACAAATGATGGATGCGTATTCTAGTGTTGGGATGCCCATTAATTACCATCATTGGTCATTTGGAAAAAAATTCATTCAAACCGAACAGAATTATAAGCATGGCCAAATGGGCTTAGCTTATGAAATTGTCATCAACTCCTCCCCTTGCATCTCTTATCTTATGGAAGAAAATACCATTACGATGCAAGCATTAGTGATGGCACATGCTTGTTATGGGCATAACTCTTTCTTTAAAGGAAATTATTTATTTCAAACATGGACTGATGCGAGCTCAATAGTCGATTATCTACTTTTCGCTCAGCAATACATTACTCAGTGTGAAGAAAAGCATGGCGTTGATGAGGTAGAGGCCATTCTAGATTCTTGTCACGCACTCATGAACTATGGCGTAGATAGATACAAACGCCCTGAAAAAATATCCATTGCAGAAGAAAAAATTCGTCAAGAAGACAGAGAGGCTTACCTTCAGTCACAAGTAAATGACCTATGGCGAACCGTTCCAAAAACCAAGCAAGAAAACAACGAAGAAAAAGAAAGATTCCCCTCTGAGCCACAAGAAAATATTCTGTATTTTATTGAAAAACACGCACCATTATTAGAATCATGGCAACGGGAATTGGTCAGGATTATTCGTAAGATAAGTCAATATTTTTATCCACAAAAACAAACACAGGTAATGAATGAAGGATGGGCAACATTTTGGCATTACACTATTTTAAATCATCTTTACGATGAAGACTTAGTGTCCGATAAATTCATTTTAGAATTCTTACATAGCCATACCAATGTAGTGGCTCAACCAAGCTATAACAGCCCTTATTATAGTGGGATAAACCCTTATGCATTAGGGTTTGCCATGTTTCAAGATATTCGCCGTATCTGTGAAGAGCCCACAGATGAAGATAGAGAATGGTTCCCAGATTTAGCAGGAAGTGATTGGTTAGACGCCGTTCATTTTGCGATGCATAACTTCAAAGATGAAAGTTTCATAAGCCAGTATTTATCACCTAAATTAATACGTGAATTTAAATTATTTGCCATATTAGACGATGATAAAAGTAAACACATTGAGATTAGTGCTATTCATGACGATGTCGGTTATCGAGAGATTCGAGAAAAGTTAGCTGCTCAATACAATTTGAGTAATTTAGAACCGAACATTCAAGTATGGAATGTGGATGTAAGAGGTGACCGTTCATTAATATTAAGGCACGTCCCACACAATCGAATTCCTTTAGATAAAGGACACCAAGAAGTAATGAAGCACTTACACCGTTTATGGGGGTTTGATGTGGTATTAGAAGAGGTTATTTCATTTAACCGGGCAGAAATAATTTCATCTTGTCCAAAGCGTAATTATTACAATACCACGATTTAATCACCTAAAAACATCACGACATAGATAACAAAAAGCCTTGAGATATAACTACCTCAAGGCTTTTTTAGTTAATACGTATTCACATTATAATTTAAAAATAATTCAAACTATAAAGTCGCTAATGCCGCATTCAACGTTGCACTCGGACGCATTTCTTTTGCAGCAAGTTCAGCAATCGGTTGGAAGTAGCCCCCAACATTGCCAACAACACCTTGCGCTGCATTTAACTCTTCAACTATTTTAGCTTCATTTGACGTTAGTGTTTCAGCCAATGAACCAAAATAGGCTTGAAGTTCTGCATCATCCGTTTGCGCTGCAAGTTCTTGAGCCCAATACATTGCTAGATAGAAATGGCTACCACGGTTATCCAACTCACCGACACGACGTGATGGCGATTTATTCGTTTCAAGGAACTTAGACGTTGCAGCATCAAGTGTATCAGCAAGTATTTGTGCTTTTGCATTGCCAGTCGTCACACTTAAGTGTTCAAACGACGCCGCTAATGCTAAGAATTCACCTAAAGAATCCCAACGTAAATGGTTTTCTTTTTCGAATTGTTGAACGTGTTTTGGAGCAGAACCACCCGCCCCCGTTTCAAACAGGCCACCACCATTCATAAGAGGGACAATAGACAGCATTTTCGCTGATGTTCCAAGCTCTAGAATTGGAAATAAATCCGTTAGATAATCACGTAATACATTACCCGTTACCGAGATCGTATCTTCGCCTTTAATAATACGCGCTAACGTAAATTCAGTCGCCGCAACTGGAGACAAAATTTGAATATCAAGACCTGCTGTATCATGATCTGCAAGGTAAGTATTTACTTTCTTAATCAGTTCAGCATCATGTTGACGATTAGTATCAAGCCAGAAAATAGCCGGAGTTCCAGTTGCACGAGCACGGTTTACCGCTAATTTAACCCAATCTTGGATTGGTGCGTCTTTTGCCTGACACATACGCCAGATATCGCCTTCACCAACGGAATGTTCAATCAGTGCGGTGCCTGTCGCATCAACCACTCGAACGGTACCCGCAGCAGGAAGAATGAAGGTCTTATCATGAGATCCATATTCCTCTGCTTTTTGAGCCATTAATCCTACGTTTGGCACAGAGCCCATCGTTGTTGGATCAAACGCGCCATTCACTTTACAGAATTCAATAACCGATTGGTACACACCAGCATAACAACGATCTGGGATCATTGCTTTCGTATCTTTTAGTTGACCATCTGGTCCCCACATACGACCAGAAGTACGTAATGCAGCAGGCATAGAAGCATCAATGATTACATCACTTGGTACATGAAGATTCGTGATACCACGATCTGAATCAACCATTGCAAGCTCTGGTTGATATTCATAAACCGCCGCTAAATCCGCTTCAATCGCGGCTTTTTCAGCATCAGGAAGCGATACTATTTTAGTATAAACATCACCAACACCATTATTTGCATCAACACCAAGTTTTGCAAATGTCGTCGCGTATTTATCAAAGACTTCTTTATAGAATACTTTAACCGCGTGACCAAAAATAACTGGATCAGAGACTTTCATCATCGTCGCTTTCATATGCAGTGAAAGCAGAACATCTTCTTCTTTGGCTTTTTTAATTTCAGCTTCGAAGAATTCAACCAATGCTTTTTTGCTTAGACAAGAACCATCAATGATTTCTTTGTCTTTCAGTGCCAGTCCCTCTTTCAGTACTGTTACATCGCCATTATCAGCAACAAATTCAATATTAACGTTTGTTGCACCGTCAATCGTCACTGATTTTTCGCTTGCGTAGAAGTCACCTTCACTCATGCTTGCAACGTGTGATTTTGAATCCTTCGCCCACGCACCCATTGAGTGTGGGTTATTACGCGCGTATTGCTTAACCGCACCCGGTGCACGACGATCAGAGTTACCTTCACGAAGGACAGGGTTAACTGCTGAGCCTTTAATTTTATCGTAAACCGCTTTAACGGCTTTTTCTTCGTCCGTTTTTGCTTCTTCAGGGTAATTAGGCAGAGCATAGCCTTTCGCTTGAAGCTCTTTAATTACCGCATGAAGTTGAGGAATCGACGCACTGATGTTCGGAAGTTTAATGATGTTTGCTTCAGGCGTTTTAGCGAGTTCGCCAAGCTCTACCAATGCATCACTAATACGTTGGTCTTCTGTTAGGTATTCAGAAAAATTTGCAATGACACGACCCGCAAGTGAGATGTCGCGAGTATCAACATCAATGTTAGACGATGCTGCAAATGCTTGAATAATTGGAAGAAGTGAATGCGTCGCCAATGCTGGCGCTTCATCAGTGATGGTATAGATAATCTTAGATTTTTGCGTTGTCATTTAATTTCCCTATTTAATCTACAAAACCAATAACAAAACGTATAATAGGCTTTGTAATTTACCGACTTTATTTTTATTAGTCTTTTGTTTCACGCGCGTACTATAGCGAAAAGCCATGAACTTTAAAACTAAACACCACAAAAGCTTTACAATTTTGCAAGGTAGTTAACATGACATTCAAGCGTTCTCCAAATTGGAAAAAACCGGCCTTTAAGAAAAAAACCACACAAAAGCCACGCCCTGCACCAGAAGATCGTAAAGTCCTTATCTTTAATAAACCTTTTGATGTATTGAGTCAATTTACCGATGATCAGCATCGACAAACTCTTGCAGATTTCATTTCTGTGAAGGATGTTTACGCAGCAGGACGCCTTGATCGTGACAGTGAAGGATTATTAATTCTTACCAATGATGGTGTGCTTCAAGCACGGTTAACACAACCTGAATCTAAGTCACCAAAAACCTATTGGGTACAGGTTGAAGGTGCTCCGACAGAAGACGATTTAGAGAAGCTTCGCCAAGGCGTTGAATTAAAAGATGGGATGACACTTCCCGCAAAAGTTGAAGTAATGACAGAGCCTGAACTATGGGAAAGAAACCCTCCCGTTCGCTTTAGAGCCGCTATTCCGACAACATGGATAACAGTGACTATTATTGAAGGAAGAAACAGACAAGTTCGCCGAATGACGGCTCACATTGGGTTTCCAACGTTACGCTTGATTCGTTACTCTATGGGAGATTGGACGATCAAAGATGTCCCTCATGGGGAATGGAAAGAAGTGACAATTAATAGTAATAAATAGAAATGTAGCAAATAAGTTAAAAACAACTACGTATTTACGTACTTTTCACTTAGACTAAATAGATAATCACATGAGAATAAAGGAATAAAAATGAAGATAATCATCAAGGTAGCAGGGATAGCTAGCGTATTATTTTTAAGTGCTTGTGCTCCAGCAGATAGAGAAGACATTAATTCTACCGAACTCACTAATGAGCACTATGACAATCAAGAAAGACAGCAACAAAACTGCATGTTGACTGGCGAAATTGGTTGCGCAAACTAGCATTATTGAATAAAAAAGGCGAGATAGAGTTTACACTCTGTCTCGCCTTTTTATTTGATCATTGCTTGGGATTAACCAAGTAATCTCGGTATTATTCGTCGCCCATAAAGCTCATGTCTGGCAAAGATTCTAAATTTTCTTTATAACGCTTTTGGTTAAATTCAGCGCCATTTTTCATCACATCAAACACTTCAATCGCGAGTGCACATGCCATCATTTCAATCGCATCTTCACGAGGATTACCCGTCATAACTAAACGCATTAGTGTTTCTTTAACTGCAATTGGGCTGCCGTCTTCAATTTGATTTTTTACGGTTTCAATCAAAGTTTCTTCCGTCATGAAATCGTCTTGTTGATCTGTCATTTGTTCTGCTCACTCTATAATTTCGCTTACTATGCCATAAATGAAAAGAAGAGTGACAATTATTTAGTGTTGAACATTTTCTTTCCAGTTTTGTCTTGATCTGACCAGAAATTAATATTGAATTGAGCATCCTCACTTAACTCAACTCGGTGCCAATACTGAGGAGGGCTTGTCGCAAACTCGCCCGCGTTAATGACCACTTTAACTTCAGGCTCTATTGCCTCTTCATCTGCAAAACCATAATAGGTAACGACACCTTCCATCACACACAACTGCCCAAACACATCAGCCGCAGTATTGTGGTGGCTAAGCAATGCCGCAGGTACATTGTCACGAGTAAAAAAAGGGGTTGAACGTTGAATCGTCCAATTTGCTGGAATACGTAAATGACTCATAATAACTCTCCAAATAAATGTAATGCTTCTATGTGTAATTACCAATAATTCTCAGAGCTAAACTGCCCTGCTTGCTTACGAAGATGTTTTTGAAACCCTAATTCATTTAAGGCGCTTGCTGTGTCTTTAACCATGCAAGGATTACCACAGAGATATAAGAAACTATGCGCTTTATTAAGGGGACATTGGGTTTGTTTTTCGATGCTTCCATTGAGTAATAAAGACGGGATTCGTCCACGTAGAGTTCCGGTGACATGTTCTCTAGAAACAATTGGCACATAATGAAGCCTCCTATTAAACCGATGAAGTAATCGCTGAATTCGATCGTGATAAATCAACTCAGCATGTGTTCTTACTGCATGAACTAAAATAATATTTTTAAATCGAGTCTCAAGTGACGGTGTTTCTAAAAGAGAGATAAAGGGGCCTATCGCCGTTCCCGTTGACAATAACCATAAATCACCCACATGCACTGGAACTTCATCTAACGTCATAAACCCCGCGGCATCTTTACCAACAAAGATATCATCGCCTGAATTTAAGCGATGAAGACGAGGAGATAACTCCCCGAGATCATCTGCAATGATCAGAAACTCCATATGTTGATGCCCTATCGCTTGCTTAGGGTTATTCACAATCGAATACGCCCTTCTTACCCAACCACCACTGCCATCAGGCAAGGCAAGTTTCGTAAATTGCCCAGCAGTGTAAGCATCAATCGGGGCCTCAACATACAAACTGAATAAACGATCGGTCCAATCATAGCGACTCAGAACCACGCCTTTTATTAAGCCATGAGGAATTTCTGTCATAATTCACCTCTATTAATTCGTATTATGTATCTCTCTAAATAAAGGAAATGCCTTTTTCATCTGTTCTTTTGTCACAACAAATCCGGTTAGGTTATCCTTTTCATCATAAGCTTTAGCACATATCCCCTGTTCATCAAGTTCAATAGACCAACGATGGATATGACTTGATGTATTACCCGCAAGCTGTATTGGGTAA
The DNA here is from genome assembly GCF_963890165.1 of Aliivibrio sp. SR45-2. Taxonomy (NCBI): domain Bacteria; kingdom Pseudomonadati; phylum Pseudomonadota; class Gammaproteobacteria; order Vibrionales; family Vibrionaceae; genus Aliivibrio; species Aliivibrio sp. SR45-2. The sequence goes on from NZ_CAWPRC010000171.1 coordinate 16,682, forward strand.
ATAGGGGTTTTCACTTTCACCATCATATTCGGTAATACCAACGGCGTGTTCAAGCCCAGCAATGTCTTAGCTAATGCATTTGCACTCAGTAAAATAGGTTGAAGATAGGCCATTACCTTGCCTTCTATTTCTGCGCAATCGCCTAACGCATACACATTTCTAGCCGACGTTTGTAAGGTTGAATCCACCACAACTCCACGATTAACACGAATATCAGCGTCTTTCGCTAACTGAGTATTGGGTTTTAGACCAGCGGCTGAAATAACACAATCAACTTGATAAGACTGACCCTTCATTGTCGTGACTATAAAACCACTACCACTCTGATTTACACTTTGAACACCATCAGAAAGCGTAATAATCACGCCTTTATCTCTGCACGCATTCTCTAAAGGCAAAGAAATAAAGTCAGGGATCATATTGGCAAGAAGATGCGTATTTGGCTCAACCACCGTTACGTGTTTACCTGCACCCGCAAGATCCATTGCTAACTCTGTGCCTATCAGTCCACCACCAATAACGAGTATGCTTTGTGAACTCACCACTTTTTTATGAATAACCGCAAATTCTTTTAAGCTGTTTAACGTAAGGATCTCACTACATCCATCCCCTTTAAAAGGTGGGATAAACGTTTGAGAGCCCGTGGCTAATACCAATTTAGCGTAAGAAAACACCTCGTCTTTCACCGTAATGGTTTGACTGATGGTATCAATCGACTCAACTAAAGTGCGGGTATGCAATACCACATTGTATTGTTCAGAAAAATCGGAGCCTGATAGCGTCACTACATCATCATGACTCTGTTGCTTTGAAAACACATGACTTAAATCTGGCTTGTTATAATCGTGGCCATCATCATTCGTAAACACATGAATAGGACAATCTACGTCTGTACGACGGATCGTTTTAATTAGTTGATAAGAAGCAAAACCACTGCCAATAATAACGATTGGTAAACTCATTATTTCACTCCCTATTTAACTTCAACAAAGACATCTTTGCCTAAATTACACTCAGGGCATAAGAAATAATCGGGCACATCAATCCACGCCGTGTTTGGTTCCACCCCTTGGTTTGGTTCACCGATTTCAGGATCGTAAACCCAATTACACACAGTACATAACATGCATTGTTTATCGTCATTTGTAGAGCTTAACGCTACCTCTGTTTCTTTCTCTACTGCGACTTCAGTAGAAGGATCAATCGTTATTACTTCTTTTTTCTCTTCTGCTTTCTTTTCCACATTATTCTTTTCGACATTAATGGTATTGAACGTTGTGGTTAATGGTTTTAAGGCCCACTGCTTTGCAATAAATTGTCCATGTTCTCGGCACAATTGCATCGCTTTACCGTCTGGACGCCATTTTGCTTTTAAGCCTACCGCCGTTTCAAAACCTGCATCAGTTAAACGAGAATGTATTCTGTCTACCGCACCGCCATTCCAACCATAACTCCCAAATGCTCCTGCTTTTTTCGCTCGAAATCGAAGTCCTGTAATTTCTTCCAGCATACCTGCGATCTTAGGCATCATCACATTGTTCATGGTTGATGAGCCAACCAAAATCCCTTTTGAACGGAACACACTGGTTAAAATGTCATTCTTATCTTGTCGAGACACATTAAAGACTTTTACCGCGACACCAGGATCTACATCGTGAATACCTTGTGCAATCGCATCTGCCATCATTCGAGTATTGTTTGACATAGAATCATAGAAAAGCGTAATTCGATCTTCTTGGTAGTTGTCAGCCCACTCTAAATATTGATGAATGATTTGAGTTGGGTTATCTCTCCATACACACCCATGAGAGGTTGCAATCATGTCTACGGGTAAATTAAAGCTTAATACTTCTTTAATTTTTGCCGTCACTAACGCACTGAATGGCGTAAGGATATTGGCGTAATAACGTAAACATTGATCCATCAACTCAGTTTGATCGACTTCGTCATTAAATAAGCGTTCATCACAATAGTGCTGACCAAAGGCGTCATTACTAAATAAAATCGCATCGCCTGTTAAATACGTCATCATGCTGTCTGGCCAATGCAACATTGGTGCTTCAACAAACACCAATTGTTTGCCATTACCAATATCTAATGCATCACCCGTTTTAATTGGCTTAAAGTTCCATTCAGGGTGATGATGGTGACCAACGATTGAATCAATCGCATTTTCAGTACAATAAATTGGTGTACCTGGGATTTTTTCCATTAATGCAGCAAGCGCACCTGCATGATCTTCTTCTGCGTGATTTATAACAATGTAATCAATGCTTGTGAGATCAATTTCCATTTCTAGGTTTTGAATAAATTGATGACTAAAACGATGATCAACCGTATCAATTAATATCGTTTTTTCTTCTTGAATCAAGTAACTGTTGTAGCTTGTGCCTTTGGTCATTTTAAATTCAGTACCATGGAAATCAGAGACCTCCCAATCACGTTGGCCAACCCAGTTAACATTGTTTTTAATATGAATAGTCATTATTTGTCTCATTTAATAATTAGCGTTACTCGTCATATTGCATCGAGCATGCCAACTATGTATCCATTTGTTTTATAAGAAAATAATAAAAAATAAGATACCGAAAAGTGTCAATTTGACACTCATTTACTTCTATCAAAAAGACAGTACAATAGTCAAATTGACATTAAAAAAGAGGGTGTAACAATAATGAAAAACATTAAAGAAGAATGGATTCAGATAGCCTTAGATTTAACGTCTGGATTATCAAATAAAGATCGCTTTGAACGCTTACTCTCGACGATAAGAAACGCCTTAAAATGCGATGCTTCAGCCTTGTTACTGTTCAAAAATCAATATTTTTCTCCTTTAGCCATTAATGGTCTTGATGGTGATGTCATTGGTCGTCGCTTTTCCATTTCACAACACCCTCGTTTAGAAGCGATAGCCAGAGCCGGTGACATCGTTCGGTTCCCACCAGACAGCGATTTACCCGATCCTTATGATGGATTAATCGCAAATAAAAAAAGCCAGTTACACGTACACTCCTGCATAGGCCTTCCTCTCATCGTCAATGAACGTCTCATTGGAGCGGTAACCATTGATGCATTCGATCCTGCCCAATTTGATAAATTCACAAATAAAGAATTACGCATCATCAGCGCATTAGCGGCAACAAGTTTGAACACCGCCTTACTCATGGAAAGATTAGAAAAACAATCAGGAGAAAGTAGCACAGCGTCTTCTTTTGAAAGTCCACAACACCACGCGGCCGAGATGATTGGTGAGTCTCAAGTAATGCAAGAGTTGCAAAACAACATTAACGCCGTAGCCAACACCGAATTGTCAGTCTTAATTACAGGTGAAACGGGAGTCGGAAAAGAATTAGTCGCCAGTGCTCTGCACGAAAGATCGGCGCGTTCAAATCAAAATTTAGTCTATTTAAACTGTGCAGCGCTACCAGAGTCGGTTGCAGAAAGTGAGTTGTTTGGTCATGTAAAAGGCGCATTCACAGGCGCAATAAGTAACCGAAAGGGAAAGTTTGAATCCGCGGATAATGGTACGTTATTTCTTGATGAAATTGGCGAATTATCTTTAGCGCTGCAAGCCAAATTATTGCGTGTTTTGCAGTATGGTGATATTCAACGTATTGGGGACGATAATCACATTAAAGTGAACACTCGCATTATTGCGGCCACCAACAAAATGCTTCATGAAGAAGTCAAGAATGGCAATTTTAGAGCCGATTTGTATCACCGTTTGAGTGTCTTTCCTATTTTTGTTCCCCCACTGAGGGACCGAGAAAATGACATTACGATTCTCGTTGGGTATTTTGCAGAAAAAAGTCGCATCAAATTAGGTGCTTCAAGTTTACGTATCACTCGAGAAACAATCGCCCTTCTTAACGATTATTCATGGCCAGGAAACATCCGAGAGTTAGAGCATGTAATGAGCCGAGCAACCGTACTTTCTAGAGCGCAGAGTAATGAAACGGACTTAACTCTTACGCCGTTGCATTTTTCAATTAAAAAAGACACTGACTTGGAAGTAAGCCCCATTCAACAAACAGAAAACACATCCATAGATGAAACGAAAGGATTACGCCTTGCAACCGACGAATTTCAAACACAATTAATAAAAAAAACACATCAAGAAAACCAACACAATTGGGCGGCTACCGCCAGAGCTTTGCAGCTTGATACAGGAAATTTACATCGTTTAGCCAAACGCTTAAAACTAAAGGACTAAATCAACATAAATAACCTACATTTCACAGATATAATCTGTGATTTTAGTCTCGGATCTGTCCCATGCAAATTCTTTCTGGTAGAATCTGCTTCAAGTTTTATTAGTGGTGTTAAAGAATGTCAGACAACAGCCAAAAGAAAGTCATCGTCGGAATGTCCGGTGGTGTAGACTCTTCAGTATCAGCCTACCTACTTCAGCAACAAGGATACCAAGTTGAAGGTCTTTTCATGAAAAACTGGGAAGAAGACGACAACGAGGAATATTGTACCGCAGCTGAAGATTTAGCCGATGCACAAGCCGTGTGTGACAAATTAGGTATTCACCTTCATACCATTAATTTCGCAGCTGAATATTGGGACAACGTCTTTGAATATTTCCTAGAGGAATACAAAGCGGGTCGCACGCCAAATCCAGACATTCTTTGTAATAAAGAAATTAAATTTAAAGCATTCTTAGAGTTTGCTGATGAAGTGTTGGATGCCGATTTTATTGCAATGGGTCACTACGTTCGTCGTACTTTCCCAACCGCTGAAGAAATCGCAAATGGCGCTAAACCACAAATGCTTCGTGGTTTGGATTCAAACAAAGATCAAAGTTACTTTCTATATACATTAAGCTCAGAGCAAGTTGCACGCAGCCTGTTCCCTGTTGGTGATCTAGAAAAACCAGAAGTACGTCGCATTGCCCAAGAGCAAGATTTGATCACCGCGAAGAAAAAAGATTCTACTGGTATTTGCTTTATCGGTGAACGTAAATTCACTGAATTCTTAGGCAAATACCTACCAGCACAACCAGGTAATATTGAAACGCCAGAAGGCAAAGTTATTGGTCAACACCAAGGCTTGATGTACCACACTCTAGGCCAACGTAAAGGTTTGCACATTGGTGGTTCTAAAGGCGGCGGCGGTAACGAAGACCCATGGTTTGTTGGTGAAAAAGATTTAAAACGCAATGTACTTATTGCTGTACAAGGTCATGAACACCCATTATTGAAATCACAGGGCTTATTAGCCTCTCAACTTGATTGGGTTGATCGCACTGCGATCAAAGCACCATTGAGCTGCACGGTAAAAACACGTTACCGTCAAACTGATATCCCTTGTACCATTATCCCTATCGATGATGAGAACATTAAGGTGATTTTTGATGAACCACAAATTGCGGTGACTCCAGGTCAATCTGCAGTTTTCTACTCAGGTGAAATTTGCCTAGGTGGCGGTATCATCGAAGAACGTATTTAAGGAGTCCTAGCGTGGCGAACACTTTATTTGACAGAACCATTGCATTTGCTGGCATTTGCCAAGCGGCAAGCTTAGTACAAAAAATGGCGAAAGATGGGCATTGTGATCAAGCCGCGTTTGATACCGCTATCCAATCTATTTTGGAAACCAATCCAAATAATACGGTAGGTGTTTACGGGAAAGAAGCCAACTTACGTGTTGGCTTAGAATGCCTTATACGTGATTTTGATAACACACCAACAGGCAGCGAATTAACTCGCTACCTGATCAGTTTAATGGCATTAGAGCGCAAACTTGCAGGTCATCGTGATGGCATGAGTAAGCTTGGTGAACGCATCAGTACCATTGAACGCCAATTAGACCATTTTGATATTCATAACGAACAAATGCTCAGTAACATTGCGAGTATTTATTTGGATGTGATCAGCCCTATGGGCCCTCGTATCCAAGTTACGGGTACACCATCTATCTTGCAACAATCAATGACTCAACATAAAGTTCGCGCATTACTGCTATCAGGTATTCGCTCTGCGGTACTTTGGCGTCAAGTAGGCGGAAAGCGTCGTCATTTGATTTTTGGTCGTAAAAAAATGGTCGAACAAGCAAAAATTATATTAGCTCGAATTTAAAAAATTAAAGCCTACTTGACTATCAGGTAGGCTTTATCCTTTAACCTTTATAGATATCTAGGAGATTCACATGGAATTGTCAGCATTAACTGCTGTTTCACCTGTAGACGGTCGCTACGGAAGTAAAACAATTTCTCTACGCAGCATCTTTAGTGAGTATGGCTTACTGAAATACCGTACTGTTGTTGAAGTTCGTTGGCTTCAAAAATTAGCAGCTACGCAATCGATTGCGGAAGTGGCTACATTAAGCGCAGAAGCGAATCAATTCTTAGATAACATCGCTGCAAACTTCAGCGAAGAAGACGCTATGCGTATCAAGGACATTGAACGCACAACAAACCACGATGTTAAAGCCGTTGAATATTTCCTAAAAGAGAAAGTCGCTGAGCTTCCAGAGCTTCACGCTATCAACGAATTTATTCACTTTGCTTGTACTTCAGAAGACATTAACAATACGTCTCACGCTCTTATGCTTAAAGAAGCACGTGACACGATCGTTCTTCCAGAAATCCGTAACGTTATCGATGCAATTAAAGCATTAGCGAACGAGTACCGTGATATTCCTCTTCTTTCTCGTACACACGGTCAGCCTGCTTCTCCTTCTACAATGGGTAAAGAAATGGCGAACGTTGCATACCGTATGGAACGTCAATACAAGCAAATCGAAAACGTTGAGATCCTAGCGAAAATCAACGGTGCTGTTGGTAACTACAACGCTCACCTTTCTGCTTACCCAGATGTTGATTGGCACAAATTCAGTGAAGAATTCATCACTGAATCTCTAGGCGTTAACTGGAATCCGTACACAACTCAAATCGAACCGCATGACTACATTGCAGAACTATTTGATGCGATTGCACGTTTCAACACAATCCTTCTTGATTTTGACCGTGACGTTTGGGGCTACATTGCTCTTGGTCACTTCAAACAAAAAACGATTGCGGGTGAAATCGGCTCTTCAACAATGCCACACAAAGTTAACCCAATCGATTTTGAAAACTCAGAAGGTAACCTAGGTCTTGCTAACGCAATCTTTAATCACCTAGCGCAAAAACTGCCTGTATCTCGCTGGCAGCGTGACCTTACCGATTCTACGGTTCTTCGTAACCTAGGTGTTGGTTGTGGCTACGCAATCATTGCATACACGTCGACTCTAAAAGGCATTAGCAAATTAGAAATCAATCGTGCAGCACTTGAAGCTGAGCTAGATAAAAACTGGGAAGTTCTTGCAGAACCGGTTCAAACAGTAATGCGTCGTTACGGCATCGAAAAGCCATACGAAAAACTAAAAGAGCTAACTCGCGGTAAACGCATTGATGGTGAAGGCATGCGTTCATTCATCGACAGCTTAGAAATCCCTGCAGACGAAAAAGTTCGTTTAAAAGAGATGACGCCAGCAAACTACATTGGTCAAGCTATCGAGCTAACTGACAAGCTGTAATCTTTACGGTTATTTATTAACCTAACCGATTTATAAGCACTAAAAAGCCCCGTATCAAACGCCTTTAAAGAGCGATTGTTACGGGGCTTTTTTATTTAGTATTACTCATTCAAGATTACATTACGCACTCTGTCATGTCTTGTGCACGTTCGACACCTTTCTCAATTAAGCTTTCAGCATTTTCATTTGAAATTGTTGCCATTACTTTATCAACCACATTTTCTGCTGTTGATTCTGATGATGCCGCCACTAAACAGCTATACGCATTCGAAATGTGTGCTTTCACTTCAACCAATGCTTCTGGGTTGCTGTAATCGGCATTCAACGCTTCATCAACCGATGTTGCAAATGCTTTTGCTGATATAGCTGCATCACCAAATTCATCAATATTAAGATCACTTAAATTAATTAATTCTAATTTTGTTTGAGCCATGTCTACTGCTTTATTTGCTGCGTTTTGTGCTTTATCAATGGCTTCACTTGCGTCATCACAACCCACTAAAACAACCGAAAATAATAAAGGTAACAATAGTTTTTTGTTCATTTTTTATCTCACTATAAAATTGCCAATATAACCAAAACAGAGTAACAGAAAATTAATTAAATGAGATGGTTAGCGTGTATCTAAGTATGAACCGCGGAGTATAAATGAACCTCCGTGAACTCAATGTGAACACCGGTGTAAATTTTATTCATTCAATTCAGTTATTTTAGCTAATGAATATTCACTCCAAGTCGATAAGTAATTCTATAAAATAATTTTAGTTTTGAGGGATTATGTTTAAATCAATAAAAACACGTATCGCGGTAAGTGCCGGACTTGCCATCTTTATCACATTAAGCACCGCCATGTTTTTTACTACCGTATCTTATAACGGAGTAAATAAAGAAATAACAAAACATGTCTCTGATCAACTCGCTGAAAATATTGATTATAAATTACTGTCTATTGCGAATCAGCAAAGTGCGGAACTCAATGGTCAGTTTTCCCCAGTGATCAGTAACTTAAAACAACTAAAATCATTGCTAGAACTGTCAAACCAACACCAAGCAGACGCAAGTCTTCTTATTGAGCAATTCATCTCATCATTAAAAATACAAAATGACAGTGTATTTGCAGGTTATATGGTGTGGGAAGACGCTAATTTTACTAAAGATGAATCGGTTCTTACTCAAAAAGCATTAAATAAAGAAGGCGTTCTATCTCCATTCTTCTCTCCGACCAATTCAGGCTTTGAAGCCATTGGAATGGACAGCTTTAAAAACACCGCGTTAAACAACAATGGCGAACGCACTGATGAATGGCATTTAGCGCCTTTTGAAACGGGTAAAAGCTTTGTAATGGAACCTTACTATTACAACGTAAGAGGAAATGAAGAACTTATTACGACAATCAGTTTGCCGTTACGACATAACAATAAGATTGTTGGTTCTCTTGGTTTTGACTGGTCAATAAAAAGCTTCCAAGCAATAAGTCAAAAATCAGCAAAAGCAACAGGAATGCCTGATGCGATTGTCTCTATTGCCTCATGGGACGGACGATTACTATCTTTTAGTAAAGATGGGAGTTTAGTCGGTCAAAAAGTAGCCGATGAATTTGCACGTAATTGGGGATCGATTCAGCAAGAAGCGAAAAATAATAAGTCATTCTTAAAAGACATCGGTCATTTGAAAATTGCTGTCTCTACCATTAATACAGGGGCAAAACCGTGGATAGTCATGGTGTCGATTCCTTCTGAAATTTTGAAAAAAGAAATTACCGATTTCAATGTGTTCAGCACTGAATTAGGAAGCGAAGCGCTTTCTAATGGTTTATTAAGTGGCGTCATCTCTTCAATTGTTGGTATTTTTATTATTTTCCTTCTGGCAAAAAATATTGGTTCAACACTGTCTAATCTCACGACTCGCTTTGAAAACATAGCTCAAGGTGATGGCGATTTAACACAGCGCATTGAGATAGACTCTAAAGACGAAATTGGCCAGTTAGCTTTTTGGTTTAATACTTTTGTAGAGAAAATTCAACTCACTCTTCATAACGCCAAAAACACCGCTGAATTGGTGTCTCAATCATCAATGAACACCATGGCTGAAACTGAAAAATCACAAATTAAGCTACAAAATCAAGTTAATGAAGTGACCCAATTAGCAACGGCGATTAATGAAATGAGTGCAACGGCTCAAGAAGTTGCGTCTTCTGCTTTGCAAGCGGCAACCGCTGCAAACCAAATTCAAACAAGCAGTGAAGATGGTCAAAAAATAATGAATAACGCCGCCTCTTCAGTAGAAGAGTTAGCCGCATTCATCAATGAAGCTCAATCACAAGTCGTTAGCTTAGCGGCATCAAGCAATGATATCCAAAAAATTCTAACGGAAATCGGCAGCATTGCTGAGCAAACAAATTTATTGGCTCTGAATGCCGCGATTGAAGCTGCTCGTGCTGGTGAGCAAGGCCGTGGATTTGCAGTCGTCGCTGATGAGGTGCGTAACCTTGCAAGTCGTACGCAAAGCTCAACTCAAGAAATCAACAGCATGCTTGTAATATTGCAGCAAAATACACAAGGCATTGTCACCGTAATGGACAGTAGCCAGAAACAAGCGCTAGCAACCAAAGAAGACACATTAATTGCACAACAAAACTTAATTGAAATAAGTAATGCAATCCTTGTGGCAAATGACATGAACAATCAAATTGCTTCTGCCGCTGAAGAGCAAAGCTCGGTTTCTGAAGAGATAAATCGCAATGTAACCAGCATTAATGAAGCCGCTGATGAGGTTCTTGCTGATATGCATACCTCACTCAATGATACGGCAGAACTAACAAGAGAAAGTCATGAATTAGCACAAAGGCTGAGTGAGTTTAAAACTCAATAAGTCCATCTAACAAAGCCACACAACTCTCCCTCGGTTGTGTGGCTTTTATCTCTTGACCTATTAATCCCCCCTCTATCTCTATCTCTATCTCTATCTCTATCTC